>NZ_CAKKMM010000108.1:0-11355 GCF_918698205.1 Microbacterium sp. Bi128
TCCCAGATCTTGTCCAGCTTCATCATGATCCAGGCAGTGAGCGGGCCAAGGATCATGGCGCCGATGAACATGGGGATGTCGGTACCGACGATGACGCCCATGGTGGCCACCGCGCCCACCACGCCGCCGCGCACGCCGTAGACCATCCGGCCGCCGGTGTAGCCGATCAGCAGCGGGAGCATGTACGTGATCATGGGCCCGACAAGCTTGCCGAGCTCCGCATTGGGGAAGAAGCCGGCCGGGATGAAGAGCGCCGTGATGAAGCCCCAGGCGATGAAGGCGCCGATGTTGGGCATGATCATTCCGGACAGGAACGTCCCGAATTTCTGGACGTGTACGCGCATGCTGGTGCGTGGTTTCGCAACTGTCTCTGTTGCCATGTGAGTTCCTAACCGTCGTTCCCGCTGCATTGCAGGATGGTCCGATAATTTCGCCGAGCTAGCTGGTGGAGCTGTTGGAGATCCGGTGGAGCCATTCGAGGAAGAGCTTGAGTTCCGAGCTGGAGAGCTGGTCCGAGTGGGACGCCTGGAGTGCTGCATTCAATGCGATGGCCGCCACAACCACTGAGGACTTTCCGCTGTCCACAGAACCGTTGTCCCGGGCCTGCTCGGTGGAAACCGCAAAGATCATGGCGTCGCGGGTCATGGCGGAGAGCTCGAGGTTCCGCTCCGGCACCTTTTCCGCGATCAGCATGAGGGTCATGCCCACATTGGCCGCCAGGATGGACCTGGCCGCCTCCTTGGGCGGGACGTTGAGCTGGCCGGAGACAGCCGCCTTGTTCAGCATTTCCTCCATGAGGGCCTCGGCATCGGCGACGATGGCCGGGCGGCTCTCAGGGCGGATATTGCCGAACATGACGAGGTACAGTTCCGGCTGTTTCAGCCCGAACTGGACATGGTTGTCCCACATCCTCCGGATGTCCTCCAGAGGTTGGCCAGAGGGCGCGAAGTCACGTTCGCCCGCGACATATTCGTCGAAACCTGCTGCGACGACGGCGTCGAACAGCCCTTCCTTGTCACCAAAGTGGTGGTAGAGGGTCGGTGCCGTGACACCGGCCAGCTGCGTGATCTGGCGGGTCGAGACTGCGGATCCGCCGGAGTTGGCCAGCAGCTCGGCGGCCGCACGCAGCAGCCGGGCCTTGGGTGGTAGCTGGCCATCGATACTCATAACCGCTACCCTAGCACCTATAGCAACGCTATATGAACTGCATCACATACAATTTTTCCAGGTGCCGTGACCCGCCCGCTGCCGCAGCCGTCAGCCGCAGGCGCAGATGATCAGCAGGGTCGCTGCGGCACTTGGTTTACCGGCTTAGTGGCCACTGGCCTACGACAGAAAATGAGGACCTTCAGTGCAGAACTTCCCAGGAGTAGGCGTTAGCCCCGGCCGCATCATCGGTACCGTCCGGCAGATGCCCAAACCGATCAGCGAACCGCCTGCCGGAGAGCAGCTTCCCGCCGGCGTCACGGCGGAGGACGCGACGGCGGCGCTGAAGGCCGCGGCGAAATCCGTCCACGACGAACTGAAGGCCCGGTCCGAGACCGTCTCGGGCGACGGCAAGGCCGTCCTCGAGGCCACGGCCCTCATGGCCACCGACACCATGCTGCTCAAATCCGCCGCCAAACTGATCGGCCGCGGCACCTCCGGGCAGCGGGCAATCTGGGAAGCCGGCGCCTCGGTCTCGGAGATGCTGCACAACCTGGGCGGCTACATGGCCGAGCGCGCCACGGACGTCCTGGATGTCCGCTCCCGGATCGTGGCGGAACTGCGCGGGGTCCCCGCGCCGGGCATTCCCGTGTCCCCCACCCCGTTCATCCTCATCGCCGAGGACCTGGCCCCGGCCGATACCGCCACCTTGGATCCGGAAAAGGTCCTGGCGCTGGTCACCGCCGGTGGCGGCCCGCAGTCCCACACCGCGATCATCGCCCGCTCGCTGGGTCTGCCGGCCGTGGTCGCCGCCGTCGGGGTCGACGAGCTCGCCGACGGCACCGAGGTGTACGTGGACGGTGCGGCCGGCCTCATCACCGCGAACCCGGACGAGTCCCAGCGCGCGGCCGCAGCCCACTGGGCCGCCACCGCCTCGCTGCTTGCCGCCTTCGACGGGACCGGCACGACGGCGGACGGCCACCTCGTGCCGCTCCTGGCCAACGTCGGCGGCGCCAAGGACGCCGTGGCCGCGGCCGGCCTGAACGCCCAGGGCGTGGGACTGTTCCGGACCGAGTTCTGCTTCCTGGAGCGGGACACCGAACCGACCGTGGAGGAGCAGGCCGCCGCCTACCAGGGCGTCTTCGACGCCTTCCCGGGCAAGAAAGTGGTGCTCCGCACGCTGGATGCCGGAGCGGACAAACCGCTGCCGTTCCTGACCGACGCCACCGAGCCCAACCCGGCCCTGGGCGTCCGCGGCTACCGCACCGACTTCACCACGCCCGGGGTCCTGGAGCGCCAGCTGCAGGCCATTGCCCTGGCGGAGAAGGCATCCGAGGCGGACGTCTGGGTGATGGCCCCGATGATTTCCACCGCTGAGGAGGCGGCCCGCTTTGCCTCGCTGTGCGCCGCGGCAGGGATCAAGACGCCCGGCGTCATGGTGGAGGTCCCGTCGGCGGCGCTGACGGCCGAGGCCATCCTCCGCGAGGTCGGCTTCGCCAGCCTGGGCACCAATGACCTCACCCAGTACGCCATGGCGGCCGACCGCCAGCTCGGCCCGCTGGCCGCCCTGAACACCCCCTGGCAGCCGGCCGTACTGCGGCTGGTGGGCCTGACCGTGGAAGGTTCCGCGGCCGAGGGCCACAACAAGCCGGTGGGCGTGTGCGGCGAGGCCGCGGCGGACCCTGCCCTCGCCGTCGTCCTCACGGGGCTGGGCGTCACCACGCTGTCCATGACGGCGCGTTCCATCGCGGCCGTCGCCGCCGTGCTGAAGACCGTCACCCTGGCTGAAGCCCGGGAGCTTGCCAAGCTGGCCTTGTCCGCGCCGAGCGCTACCGAGGCCCGGGCCTGGGTGCGGGCAAAACTGCCGGTTCTGGAGGACCTTGGGCTGTAGCTGCTGCCGCTAGGATGCACTCATGGCACTGATAGCCCCCCGGGTGACGGCCGGCCTCCCGGCCGAGGATGCGCAGAACCTCAGGTACGCCCTCGACGGCAGCCACGACATCACGGTGTTCGTGGACGGCACCGTCCACCGGCTGCCGCCCGCGGCGCGGGACGCCGTCGTCGATCTGCTGGACCGCTTCAGCCGCGGCGAGGCCGTGACGGTCAGCAGCGTCGAGGAAATGCTGACGACGTCCCGGGCCGCGGAGCTTGCGGGGATCTCGCACACGTATCTGCGGAACATGACCGACCGCGGCGAGATCCCGGTGGAATACCGCGGAACGCACCGCCGGATCCGGTTGGCCGACATCATGGCGTGGCTCGAAACGCAGAAGAAGAACGGTGCGGGCGCCGGGACGCCGGCCGGCCAGGATGACGAGGCTGCCAGTGCTTCATGAAGCAGTGATAAGGATCAAGCAACGATCCCGGTCCGGCGCGGAAGCACTGATATCCCGCGGGTTAAGCTTGGAATGTGGGTAAATTCAGAGGGTGGCACATCGTGGCAGGGATCGCCGCCATGCTGCTCGCTGGCATCTTCGGAACCGCCATGGGCCTGAACAACACCGCCACGTATCTGGCAAGCGGCGTCGCTTTCGTAGCGGTGTCGCTCTGGGTGGACAGCCGGATTTCCCGCCGCCGCAGTGCCGCCGGCATCGCCCGCCCCGGCCAGGACCTTGGCCAGGACGCTGGCCACGACGCGAAGCCGGCCCTCGACGCCGACCCCTCCAAGCGCGAGGGCTAAGCGCGCCGCTAGATTCTGGGCCGGCCAGCCCAGCGCCGCGCCTTGAGCCCGGCATGCAGTTCCAGCCGCACCATTCCCTTCAACGGGTCCACGCCCAGCAGCTGGCGGATCCGGCCGAGCCGGTTGTAGATGCTGCTCCGGTGCAGGTGCAGTTTGGCCGCGACTTCCTGGACCGAGCCGTCGTTGTCGTAGAACAGCTCCAGCACGGGCAGCAGCTCGTGGTTGCGGTCATGGTCCTCGAGGAGGCGGAAATACACGGAACCCGCGTCTGCCCAGGCTCCCGCGCCGCCGCCGGCCGAGGCCAGGAGCTGGTAGACGCCGGTGGCCCGGCAGTCGACGAGCTCGCCCAACTGGGGATCCACCGCCGCGGCCTGGGCCGCCTGCCGTGACTGCCGGTAGGCCTCGGCCAGTTCCCGAGGCTTGGCGAATCCCTCGGACGTGCCCAGGATGATCCGCCGGACCGTGCGCCCGGAGCGTTTGGCGAGTTCGAGTTGGTAGTGGACCAGCACCTGGGCGTGGTCGGCGCGTCCCGTGGATTCCTTGAAGAGCACCACCGCGTGGGTCTCCGTGCCGGCGCTGAACAGTGCGGCGTCCACCCCGATGGTCGCCTGCAGCGCCGCGGAGCGGTGAATGAGCGTGTCGGCGATGGGATCCGAGCCACCGGCCCAGCCATCCGCGTCCAGGACGGTCACCAGCTGCCAGGGTCCCTTGCCCTGGACCTCTTTCCAGCCCGCGACGGCCGCCGCCGCGTTGGCCTCGCCGGCGCACGCGGCCAGGAACTCCTGTTCGCGCCGGCGCCGGAACTCGGACTCGGCCGTATTGGAATCCAGCAGCAGGGTGGACAGTTGTTCCAGCTCCGGGGCCACGTCCGGCAGCTGGGCGAGGACGGTCGCGGCGCTGGGTTCATCGGCGTCGAGCTGGACCCACAGGTACCCCACCCGGAAGCCCCGCACCAGCAGCGGCACGCACACGCGCCCGAGCATGCCGAGGTCCGCGTTGGCCGGCACGACGACCGGCCGGACCGCCGTCGCGATCCCGTGGGAGAGCTGCCACGCGATGACGTCCACGGGGACACGCTTACTGAGCAGGAAGTTCACCCGGACGCGGTCCGCATGGGATTGGTTGGAACTGTAGGCGAGGAGCAGACCGTCGAGGTCCTCGAGGGAGAGGCCGCGGCCCAGCCGCTGCGCCACCTGCTCCACGAGCTGCTCCACGTCCTGCTGCTGCATCCTGCCAGACTACTGCCCCCGCCCGCCGCACTGCGAATGCAGCCGGGACGGACACCAGCCGACACCTGACGCCCGCTCCATCGACAAATGTCTATCCCCGGTTTTGAAAAACCCCGGAATGACGCGTCGGGCGCCCAACGCCCGGCGGCGGCACCTGTCGCGTGCCTCACAGCGGGATTTATTCTGGAAGTACGAATCCCCCGCTCATCCAGGCCCACGAGGCCACCACCTACTGGAGCTAACAAATGATCATCGGCGTACCCAAAGAGATCAAGAACAACGAGTTCCGCGTCGCCATCACGGCGGCCGGCGTCCATGAATTCCGGACCCACGGCCACGAGGTCCTCGTCGAGCGCGGCGCGGGCCTGGGCTCCGGCATCACGGATGAGGAATACGCGATCGCCGGTGCCGAGATCGTCGCCGAAGCCGACGACGTCTGGGGCCGCGCCGACATGGTGCTGAAGGTCAAGGAACCGGTCAAGGCCGAATACCACCGCTTCCGCAAGGGCCTGATCCTCTTCACCTACCTGCACCTGGCCGCCGAACCGGAACTGACCCAGGCCCTGATCAACTCCGGCGTCACCGCCATCGCCTACGAGACCGTCCAGGAGGGCAGGTCCCTGCCGCTGCTGGCCCCGATGTCCGAGGTTGCCGGCCGGCTGTCCGTGCAGGTCGGCGCCACGTCCCTGATGGCGCCGGCTGGCGGCAAGGGCGTGCTGCTCGGCGGCGTCCCGGGCGTCCGTCCGGCCAAGGTCGTTGTCCTCGGCGCAGGTGTTGCCGGCACCAACGCTGCCGCCATGGCCCTGGGCCTGGGTGCCGACGTCACCATCCTGGACATCAACATCAACCGCCTGCGCGAGCTGGACGCCCAGTACCAGGGCCGCCTGAAGACTGTCGCGTCCAACAAGTACGAGATCGAGAAGTCCGTGGTCGACGCCGACCTCGTGATCGGTTCGGTCCTGATCCCCGGCGCCAAGGCACCGAAGCTCGTCACCAACGAGCTCGTGTCCCGGATGAAGCCCGGCTCCGTGCTGGTGGACATCGCCGTGGACCAGGGCGGCTGCTTCGAGGACACGCACCCCACCACGCATCAGGAACCGACGTACAAGGTCCACAACACGATCTTCTACTGCGTCGCCAACATGCCCGGCGCCGTCCCGAACACCTCCACGTACGCGCTGACCAACGTCACCCTGCGCTACGCCGTCTCGCTGGCGAACCTGGGTGTCAAGGCTGCGTTTGAGCGCGACGCCGCCCTTGCCGCCGGCCTGAACATCGCCGGCGGCAAGGTTGCGCACCGCTCGGTCTCCGAGGCGCACAACCTGCCCCTCGTCGCCGACTGGCACGAGCTGGTCTCCGCGTAGCCAGCACATCTCCGCGTAGCCAGCACTTCATCGGCTGCTCCTCCCCACCGGCCCCCTCGCCTCCCAAGCTCGGCCAGGGAACCCTGCCGGTGTGGGCCCAAACCGCCCTTTTTTGGACACTCAGAAGGGCAGTTAGGAGCAGCCGATGGCTGTTTAAGCCCGCACCGCGCCGAGAACCTAGGCCAGGGACCGGGCCTGCTCGATCAGCTGCAGCACCTGCAGCGGGCCCGCGGGGTCGACGGGGACGGGCAGCGACGAGCTTGCGCCGCCGTCGGCGATCTTGGCGGCCAGGATCCGGTAAAACTCGGGGTAGGCGCCGCGCTCGGTGGGCAGCCGGTCCAGGTGCCCGTCGCGCCCCAGCAGCCCGGCCCAGTCCGGATCTTCCACGCCGTAGTCGGCATCCAGCGGGCTTCCACCGGCCAGGATGTACGGCTCCTGCGGGTCCACGCCGTGCTTGGTGAAACCGCCCTCGCTGCCCAGGATGCGGTAGCGCGGGCCCTGCTGGGCGCACAGCATGTTCATCCACAGGTGGCTGGTCACCCCGGAGCTGTGCCGCAGGACCAGGAAAACGTCGTCGTCCGCCTTGGCTCCGGGCCGCCGGGCCGCCAGTTCCGCGTGAATGAGCGTGGCCGGCCCAAAAAGCTGCACGGCCTGATCCAGCAGGTGGGTGCCGAGGTCAAACAGCACCCCGCCGCCGTCGTCCGCCGTTGCGACCGCCTTCCATGCTTTGGGGACGTCGGGCGACCATCGCTCGAAGCGGGACTCAAAGCGGCTCACGGTGCCGAAGGCTCCGGTGTCCATGAGGGCTTTAACGGTGAGGAAGTCGCCGTCCCAGCGCCGGTTCTGGAACACCGTGAGCACCCGGCCCAGCCGCCCGGCCAGGTCGATGAGCTCCTGCCCCTCGGCGCTGCTGACAGCGAAGGGCTTGTCGACGACGACGTCGAGGCCGGCTTCCAGCGCCGCTTTCGCGAGTGGGTAGTGGGTGGCGGGCGGCGTGCCGAGCACCAGCAGGTCCAGTTCGCCGGCGAGCTCCAGGATATCGGCCGGGGTGTCGACGATCCTGGCCGCCGGATAGCTGTGTGCGGCGGCAGATCTCCTGGCGGCGTCGGAGGTGGCAATGGCATCGAGCGAATAGGCCGGGTTTGCGGCGATGAACGGGGCGTGGAAGACGCTGCCCGAAAGGCCGAAACCGGCGACGGCGGTGCGGATGGGCCGGGTTGAATCGTTGCTCATGGTGCCAAGGCTACCGGCTGGGCATGCACCGGGGCGCCTGTCCGGCAGGGCTTAATCGAACGAGGCCGGCGCCGCCCGGAAGCTTCCAGGGGCACCGGCCTCGGCCGTGCTGCTTGTTAGTGCGTGGTGCTTGCCGGGACTAGCTCTTCTGCCAGCCGACGACGCTCCAGTCCGGGGTCTGGAACAGGGCCGCACCGTAGTTGGCCAGGCCCGTGCGGGCGAAGTAGATCTGCGGGCCGTTCATGATCACGCCCATGGAGAAGTACTTCTCCATGTGCTTCTTCTCGACGTCCATGGCGGCCTTGTTGCGCTGGGCGTCATCCTGGATGGAGGCAAGGTCCTTGATGGCCTTGTCCAGTTCGGCGTCGCCGAGTTCGTTCTCGTTGGTCTTGGAATCGTAGAACTGCTTCACGCCGGAGGTGGCGTCGGCGCCTACCGTGTAGCCGCTGATGGTGAGCTGGAAGTCGCGGCTGCCAACCACCTTGCCGAAGTCGGCGTCACCGCGCTGGTCGATGCCAACGTCCATGCCGGCCGCCTGAAGCTGCTTCTGCAGCGTCTGAACGGTGGCGAGGCCGGTGGGGTCGTCACCGAAGTTGGTGATCTTGAACGACGCCGGGACGCCGTCCTTTTCCATGATGCCCTTGGCGTTGGCCTTGTAGCCGGCCTCGGTCAGGACCTTCTTGGCCGCGTCGGCGCCGGTTTCCTTGACCGGGTAGTTGTCCTGGTAGTACTTCGAGAACGGCATCAGCATCATGGAGCCCGAGCTGTTCTCTTCCCAGTTCAGTCCGCCAAAGCGGACGGCGCGGATGGCGGGGCGGTCCACGGCGGTGAAGATTGCCTTGCGGACTGCGACGTCGGTGAGCGGGGCCTTGAGGGCGTTGAGGTTCAGGCCGCCGGCGAAGAGGCGCTGGCCGCGGCGGACCTCGGAGTTCTTGGAGCCTTCAAGCTGCTTGTACTTCGTCAGCGTGCGGCCGTCGGCCATGTCGATTTCGCCGTTCTTGAAGGCGGCGATTTCGGCGCTGGCCTCCAGCTGGCGAAAGATCACCTTGTCCAGGACCGGCTTCTCGCCCCACCACTTGTCATTCGGCACGAGGGAGACAGTCTTCGCGGCGGAGTCAAACTTGTCGACCTTGAACGGGCCCGCCATCCACTCGGGGTGCAGTTCGCCCGTGAAGCCGGTGTTGAAGATTTCGGGAGTGTTCACGGTCTGCGGGATGAAGCCGCCGAACATGTCACTGAGCGGGTACACCGGCTGTGTGGTGGTGACAACGACTTCCTTGTCGCTGCTTCCCGCCTTGACGGAGTCGATGAACTCGTAGGCCCCGGAGCTGACGATGTCGATGTCCTTGTTCTGGCCATTGAGCATCTTCCACGTGTTCTCGAACGTGGCGGCGTTGATCGGGGTGCCGTCGTTGTAGGCGGCCTTCGGGTTGATCTTGATGGTGATGGTCTGCTTGCCGTCTTTGACCTCGCTCTTGAAGTCTTCGCAGAAGTTCTTGTTGAGGTTGGCGGTGCCGTCGAAGTCCAGCTTCCAGCAGCCCACGTAGCCGGCCTCGTCGATCGGGTAGTGCAGTTCGGTGTTGTCCGCCGAGTTGCCCGCGTTGGAGAAGCCGTTGAAGTCCGGTCCGATGTTGCCCAGCGGCAGCGTCACGGTACCGCCCTGCTGCAGGTCGGCGGCCTTCTTGGCGTTGACGCTGACCAGCTTGCTCAGGTCGCCGGAGGCATCCTGTGCCTTGGCGCTCTGGGCGGTGGTTGAGGCGCCACCGCTGCCGCAAGCGGTCAGCGCGAGGGCAGCCACGACGGCGGTGAGGCCGCCGATCCTGGTCCGATTTTTCATGTGATCCCCTTCATTTTTTTCATGCGAGTGTGATGCGTGGGTTCTCGGGTGGTGTGCTGGTCCGGTGATTCAGTGGTTTTCGTGGACAACCAGCATGTCCGCGTCCAGTTCGCCGTCCGGGTAGAAGCAGGCGAACTGCTGGTCGGTGGCGGACGCTTCGAGGGCCGGCTCCAGGGTCAGGCACTTCTCCTGCCTGGCCGGCGGCAGGGCCGCGAACACGGGACAGCGGGTGGCGAAGTTGCAGCCTGCCGGCGCTTCCAGCGGCGAGGGCAGGTCGCCCTGGAGGATGATCCGCTCGCGGGTGCGCTCCAGCTCCGGATCCGGTACCGGGATCGCGGAGAGCAGGGCACGGGTATAGGGGTGGCGGGGGTTGTCGAAGACGGCGTCGACGTCGCCGATCTCCACGATCTTGCCCAGGTACATGACGGCAACGCGGTTGGAGATGTGCCGGACCACGGAGAGGTCATGGGCCACCATGAGGTAGCTGAGGCCGAGTTCGGCACGGAGCTTGTCCAGGAGGTTGATGACGCCGGCCTGCACCGATACGTCGAGGGCGGAGACGGGCTCGTCCAGGACCACCAGCCGGGGGTTCACCGCGAGGGCGCGGGCAATGCCGATGCGCTGGCGCTGGCCGCCGGAGAACTGGTTGGGGAACCGGTTGACGTGGTCCGCCTGCAGGCCCACCAGCTCCATAAGCTCCATGATCCGCTTCCGGATGGCAGCCTTGGGCATGCCCAGGTTTTCCATCGGCTCGGCCAGGACCTCGTAGACGGTGAAGCGCGGATCCAGTGCCCCGGTGGGATCCTGGAACACCATCTGCAGTTCCTTGCGCATGGCGCTCTTGGCCCGGGCGTCCGCGGCCTGCTTGTTGCTCAGCCCGCCGATCACCACCTCGCCGTCCTGGTCCTTGTGGAACTCCATGATTTCCAGCAGGGTGGTGGTCTTTCCGCAGCCCGACTCCCCCACGATCGAGAAGCACTCGCCCTCACGGATATCGAAGCTCAGCCCGTCCACGGCCTTCACCGTGCCGATCCTGCGCTTGATCAGGGCGCCCTTCATCAGCGGAAAGTGCTTCCTGACGTCGCGGAGTTCCAGGACAGTCTTGCGTTCGTGCCGGGGAAGGCTGTCAAAGCGGGATACCGGCACGGCCGGGACGGCGAAAACAGTGTGGACATCGACGTCGGCGAGGGCCTCGCTCTTGATGCACGCGGCGCTGTGCCCGGTGCCGGGCGCCACCGCCCGAAGGTCAGGTTCGCCGTCGAGGCAGGCCTCGCTGGCCAGCGGGCACCGCGGCGCGAACGAACAGCCGGTGGGCGGCTGGGTGAGGTTCGGGGGGATGCCGTCGATCGGCACCAGCGACGATTTTTCCGCGACGTCCACGCGCGGGACCGCACCGAGCAGGCCCATCGTGTAGGGCATCCGCGGGCTGTAGTAGATGTCATCGACGCTGCCGGTCTCCACCGGCCTGCCCGCGTACATCACCATGATGTCGTCCGCCATGCCGGCGACCACGCCGAGGTCGTGCGTGATCATGACGACCGCGGCGCCGGTCTCCTCCTGGGCGGCGTGGAGCACCTCGAGGACCTGCGCCTGGATGGTGACGTCCAGCGCCGTCGTCGGCTCATCGGCGATCAGAACCCGCGGGTTGTTGGCGATCGCGATGGCGATCATGACGCGCTGGCGCATGCCGCCGGAGAACTCGTGCGGGAAGGCCTTGAGCCGGTCCTTCGGGCTGGGGATGCCGACCAACCCCAGGAGTTCGACGGCGCGTGCCTCCTTGGCCTGCTTGCTCATGGTCGGGTTGTGGACGGTCAGGGCCTCGATGATATGGGTGCCGACGGTGTAGACCGGGGTCAGGGAGGACAG
>NZ_CAKKMM010000109.1:0-11197 GCF_918698205.1 Microbacterium sp. Bi128
GACCGCAACCTGGTGTGCTCCTGCCCCCCGCCGCGTCAGGCGAACGCCTCCGGCGGGGGGCAGGAGCACACCAGGTTGCGGACGCCGTAGGCCTGGTCGATGCGGCGAACGGGCGGCCAGTACTTGTTGCGGACGAGCGACCGCTGCGGATACACCGCGGTCTCACGCGGATACGCGTGCGCCCACTCGTTCGCAACCGCCGCCTCCGCGGTGTGCGGGGCGTTCACGAGCGGGTTGTCGTCGGCGGGCCACTCCCCCGCCGCGACGGCGAAGGCCTCGTTCTTGATCGCGATCATGGCATCCACGAACCGGTCGAGCTCGGCGAGGTCCTCGCTCTCGGTCGGTTCGACCATGAGCGTTCCGGCGACCGGGAACGACATCGTCGGGGCATGGAAGCCGTAGTCGATCAGCCGCTTCGCGACGTCGTCGACCGTGACCCCGGTCTGCTCCTTGAGCGGACGGAGGTCGAGGATGCACTCGTGCGCGACCAGTCCGCCCTCGCCCGCGTACAGCACCGGGTAGTGCTCGCGCAGGCGCGCGGCGATGTAGTTGGCCGAGAGCACCGCGGCGGCGGTGGCCTGCCGCAGCCCCTCGGCGCCCATCATGCGCACGTACGCCCACGAGATCGGCAGGATGCCAGCGGAGCCGTGCGGGGCGGCCGACACCGGGCCGCCGTCGAACACACCACCGGCCTGATCGGCGCGCTGCGAGAACGGGTGCGACGGGAGGTAGGGCGCCAGGTGCGCCTTCGCGGCCACGGGCCCGACGCCGGGCCCTCCCCCGCCGTGCGGGATCGCGAATGTCTTGTGCAGGTTCAGGTGCGACACGTCACCGCCCAGGTCGCCGAACCGCGCGAACCCGAGCAGCGCGTTGAGGTTCGCGCCGTCGACGTACACCTGGCCGCCCGCGTCGTGGACGGCCTGCGTGATCTCGAGCACGTCGTGCTCGTACACCCCGTGCGTCGAGGGGTACGTGATCATCAGCGCCGACAGCTCGTCGGCGTGCTGCGCGATCTTGGCCCGCAGGTCGCCGAGGTCGACGTTGCCGGCCTCATCGCACGCGACCACCACGACCCGCATGCCCGCGAGGATCGCCGAAGCCGCATTCGTGCCGTGCGCCGACGACGGGATGAGGCACACGGTCCGTTGCGTGTCGCCGTTGGCGTGGTGGTACCCGCGGATCGCGAGCAGTCCCGCGAGCTCGCCCTGGGAGCCGGCGTTCGGCTGCAGCGAGACGGCGTCGTATCCGGTCACCTCGGCGAGCCAGCGCTCGAGCTGCTCGATCATCGCGAGGTAGCCGTGCACGTCGGCTTCGGGCGCGAACGGATGCACCCGCGAGAACTCCGGCCACGACACCGCGGCCATCTCGGTCGCCGCGTTGAGCTTCATCGTGCACGACCCGAGCGGGATCATCCCGCGGTCCAGGGCGTAGTCCCGGTCGGCGAGCGTCTTGAGGTAGCGCATCATCGCCGTCTCGCTGCGGTGCGCGTGGAAGACGGGGTGCGTGAGATACGCGTCGTCCCGGTGCAGGCGCTCCTCGACCCCGCGGAGCGCCTCGCCCTCGGGAAGCTCCCCGGTCGGCAGGCCGAAGGATGCCACGATCTCGGCGACGTCAGCATCCGTCGTCGTCTCGTCGACCGACACGCCTACCGTGGCGTCGTCGACCCACAGCAGCTGGTAGCCGCGCGCGCGGGCACGATCCACGACGTCCTGCGCCCGGCCGGGCACGTGCACCCGGACCGTGTCGAAGAACGCGTCCGCGGCCACGGTCAGGTCGAAGGAACGGAGAGCGGATGCCAGGGAGTCGGCGGTCCGCGCGACCCGCGTCGCGATCGCCCGCAGCCCGTCGGGCCCGTGGTACACGGCGTACATCGCCGCCATCACGGCCAGCAGCACTTGCGCGGTGCAGATGTTGGACGTGGCTTTCTCTCGGCGGATGTGCTGTTCGCGCGTCTGCAGCGACAGGCGGTAGGCGGGGTTGCCGACGGCATCCACGGACACCCCCACGAGCCGACCCGGGAGCTGGCGCTCGAGCCCGGCGCGCACTGCCATGTACCCGGCGTGCGGGCCGCCGAAGCCGAGCGGCACGCCGAAACGCTGCGTCGTGCCCACCGCCACGTCGGCGCCGAGCGAGCCCGGCGAGCGCAAGAGGGTCAGAGCCAGGAGGTCGGCGGCGGCCACGACGAGACCGCCGCGGGAGTGGACGGCCGAAGCGACGTCGGAGAAGTCCCAGATACGCCCCGTGGCGCCGGGGTACTGCACGAACGCCCCGAAGCACTCCGGCACCTCGCCGGTGAAGTCGGTCTCGTGCAGGCGGACGCCGACGGCCGCGGCCCGGTGGGCGAGCAGCGCCTTGGTCTGCGGGAGCGCATCGGCGTCGACGAGGAACACGTCGGTCTTCGCCTTCGATGCGCGCCGGGCCACGAGCATGCCCTCGACGACCGCGGTGGACTCGTCGAGCATCGACGCGTTGGCGGTGGCGAGGCCCGTCAGGTCGGTGACCATCGTCTGGAAGTTGATGAGCGCCTCGAGACGCCCCTGCGAGATCTCGGGCTGGTACGGCGTGTACGCGGTGTACCAGGAGGGGTTCTCGAGGACGTTCCGCTGGATCACCGACGGCGTGAAGGTGTCGTAGTAGCCGAGGCCGATCATCGGGCGGGCCGAGCGGTTGGCCGCGGCGAGCTCGCGCAGTTCGGCGAGCGCTTCGGCTTCGGTCGCCGCCGGGGGCAGCGCGCTCGTCTCGCGGGGGCGGACGTGGATGGATGCCGGGACGGCGGTCTCGACGAGCCGCTCGACGCTGTCGTACCCGACGACGTCGAGCATGCGGGCGCGGTCACCGGCACCGATGCCGATGTGGCGATCGGTGAAGGCGGCGGGCGTCGCGGCATCCGTCCGGGGCGCGGTGGTCAGACTCATGCGGTGAGGTCCTCGTACGCGGCGCGGTCGAGGAGGTCGCCGGGCAGGTCGCCGTCGAGGCGGATCTTGACGAGCCAGCCCGCGCCGAACGGGTCGGCGTTCACGAGCGAGGGGTCGTCGACGACGGCGTCGTTGATCTCGACGACGGTGCCGCTCAGCGGCGCGTAGAGCTCGCCGACCGACTTGGTCGATTCGATCTCGCCGCACACGTCGCCGGCGGCGACGGTGGACTCGGTCGCGGGGAGGTCGACGAAGACGACGTCTCCGAGCTTCTCGGCGGCGAAGTCGGTGATGCCGACCGTGGCGAGGTCGCCGTCGAGGGCGATCCACTCGTGCTCGGAGGTGTAGCGGAGAGCGGTCAGGTCGGTCATGCGTTCCTCCGGTAGAAGGGAAGGGCGGTGACGGTCGCGGGGATGCGGGTCCCGCGCACGTCGATGGTCAAAGGGGTGCCGGGTTCGGCCGCGGTCGGCGAGACGTACGCCATGGCCACGGGGTGGCCCAGGGTGGGGCTGAGGGCGCCGCTGGTGATCTCGCCGACGACCTCGTCGTGGCGGAGCACGGCGTAGCCTGCCCGGCCGGCGCGCTTGCCGTCCGAGACCAGACCGACGAGGACGGGGGCGTCCGCGGGGCGCGATGCCAGGGCGTCCTTGCCGACGAAGACGTCTTTGTCGGTCGCGACGACGCGGCCGAGTCCGGCCTGCGCGGGCGCGATCTCGCGAGTCAACTCGTGTCCGTAGAGCGGCATCCCGGCTTCGAGGCGCAGGGTGTCGCGGGCCGCGAGGCCGCACGGGACGAGACCGTGCGGGGCGCCGGCCGCGAGCAGGGCGTCCCACAGGTCCCCGGCGCGTTCGACGGGAACGAGCAGTTCGTAGCCGTCCTCCCCGGTGTAGCCGGTGCGCGCGATGAACAGCGAATCCCCGTCGAAGGTGCCCTCGGTGAAGGCGTAGTAGCCGAGTTCCTCGAGCGGCGTGCCGAGGATCTCGACGGCGCCGACGGACTCGAGGATGCCGCGGGCTCGCGGCCCCTGGAGGGCGACGAGGGCGACGGAGTCGGTGACGTCGCACACGGTCGGCGCCTCTCCGGCATCCGCCGGCCAGCTCTCGCGGACACGGGCGAACGCAACGGCCACGGCTTCGCGGTTGCCCGCGTTCGCCACGACCAGGTAGTGCTGCTCGCCCGTGCGGTAGACGATGACATCGTCGACGATGCCGCCGTCGTCGGCGAGCACGAGCGAGTACTTGGCCTTGCCCGTGCGCATCGCCGACACGCGGCCGGCGAGGACGACGTCCAGCAGATCGGTGGCGCGTCCGTCGTGCACCCAGAACTCGGCCATGTGCGAGATGTCGAAGAGGCCGGCGGCCTCACGGACAGCGCGATGCTCGGCCAGGTCGGAGGAGTAGCGCACGGGCATGTTCCATCCGCCGAAGTCGGTAAACGAGGCGCCGAGGGCCTCGTGCCGATCGTGGAGCGGCGATGAGCGCGGTGGAGCGGGGGTGTCGGTCATGAGTTCTGCCGTTCGCGATGACGGTCAGACGCCGGTCGGCGCCTGAGAACTCCCCCTCTGTCATGGACCTGAGAGTTTCGCCCGGGCGGCATGCGCGCGCGGGCTTTCACCGTCGGTGGACCCGCCGGATGTGCCCGGGTCTCTTTCCAGAGTGGCCCGATCGACGCGGTACGCGTACCTGAGAGATTGGCGGGGAGGCTTGCTCCTTCGGTGCCCGGCTGCGTTCGCCGGAGCTCTCCCGCATCGATCATGGGGCCGGTGTGGACTTGTGGCCGCCAGTGTATCCGAGGCGGCGACGCACAGCCATCCGCCGGGTGGGGACCGATCGGCCCGATCGCCCGCGCGGTCAGCGCGTCGTGCAGCTCCCCGATCCCACCGGCGCCGACAGCGACCCCAGCTGCGCGAGGACGGGGTCGAGCTCGGTGGGGGTCATGGCGTACCCGACGTCGTCGTCGGTCTCGGATCGCGCGAACACCACGCCGGCCACTTCTCCCGCGGGGGTCAGGAGCGGTCCGCCGGAGTTGCCCGGCCGCACCGTCGCGCCCAGCGCGTAGATCTCGCGCGGCGCGGACTGGTCACCGTAGATGTCGGGCACCGGGACCGTCCCGGTGGACAGCACCTGCGCGCCGCCCGAGGTGAACGGACCGCCGTAGGGGTAGCCCTGCACGACGGCGGCCGAGCCCACGGCGAGCGCCGACGAGACCGGCAGGCTGGCGGCATCCAGTCCGTCGACCGCGATGACGGCGAGATCGTCGACCGGGTCGAAATAGACCACGCGGCCCTCTTTGGCCTCTCGACCCGGGAGTTCGACCAGCGGCGCATCGACGCCCGCGACGACGTGCGCGTTGGTGACGACGCGGTCGTCGGCGACGACGAACCCGGACCCGCTCGCGGTGATGCCGCACGCGTAGGCCGTGCCGCTGATGCGGGCGACGGACTGCGCGGCACGGGTGAGTGCGGGGTCGTCGAGCGCGATCGCGGGGGCGCTGGGGACCGGGCCGATCTGGATCAGCTGTCCCAGTCGCGGGATGCCGTCGGCGAAGACGGTTCCGCGGAGTTCGCCCAGCGCGGCGCGCACGGGGTCGGGCGTGAGCCGGTCGATCGTTCGGACGACCGTCGAGGATGCCAGGGCGGTCGAGACGATCGGCACGCCGGCCGTGGTCAGGGTGCCGGCGAAGAACGACAGGGCGAGGGCGGCGGCGGCGAGGTTCACGAGCCCGCCGCGGATGCGCTCGGGCACCCGGAGTTTGATGCGGTCGGCTCCTCGACGGAGCGCATTGCCGACGGCGGTTCCGAGGGCCGCGCCGAGCATCAGCAGCAGCACTCCGGCGGCGACGATCGCGGCGCCGCGCCACATCGGGTCGGCGACCCATTGCCCCACGAGCGGGATGAGCCAGAACGCGGCGACACCGCCCAGCGCGAGGCCGGCGAAGAAGCCTATCGTGGCGAGGAATCCGCGGGCGATGCCCACGATGAGCGCGAGTGCGAGAAGCACGATCAGCACGATGTCGACGAGCGGCATCCCTACCTCCAGGGTCGTCCGAAAAGCGTACGCGGCGCCGCTGGGAGACTCCCGTTTTGCCCTTCGGGTCACGGTGACACTAAGATCGTCGCGGAGATATGGTCACAATGACACGAACCCGGCAGCCCGAACCCCGCGACAGCGACGTCCGCGTCGCGGTCTCGACCGTGATCTTCAGCGTGCGGCGCGACGCGCACGACGAACCCGTCCTCTCCCTCCCCCTCGTGCGGCGGACGCGTGATCCCTTCGACGGTCGGTGGGCGCTCCCCGGCGGCTGGCTCGACCCGGCCGAGGGCCTGGATGCCGCTGCCTCGCGCACCCTCGAAGAGACCACGGGTCTCACCCCCAGCTACCTCGAGCAGCTGTATGCCTTCGGGGCGGTCGACCGCTCCCCCACGCGAGTGGTGTCGATCGTCTACTGGGCACTCCTGCGATCCGACGAGGTCGACGCCCAGGTCGCCGCGCATGCGCGCGAGGGCGACGCGCCCGAGAACGTCGAGTGGTTCGACGCGACGAACCTCCCCGCGCTGGCCTTCGACCACAACGACATCGTCGAGTACACGCTCTGGCGCCTGCGCAACAAGGTCGGCTACAGCCGCATCGCGCACGGTCTGCTGCCCGACGAATTCACTCTGGCCGACCTGCGCGAGGTCACCGAGACGATCATCGGCCGCCGGCTCGACCCCGCGAACTTCCGACGCCAGATCGACACGTCCGACACCGTCATCCCGACCGAGCGCTTCCGCACCGGAAGCCACCGCCCCGCCCGCCTGTACCGCTACAACCGTGACGTGGAGCTGGCCGACCGCGGCCCGCTCACGTCCCGTCACTGATCGGACCGCCCATGAACACGACACCCCTCACCCTGCAGCCCCGCGCCGACATCGATCCCTCGGTCGACCACGTCATCCAGGCGATCGTCTCGGGTGCGACGACCGACGCGACGTGCACGACCGACCTCGCCGTCGGCCCGTGGGACTTCGACACGCGTCCGGGCTACGGACCGGGATCGTCGATGGGCGACGTCATCCCCACCGGCGCTCCCCGCCAGGGCGAGCTGCCGCGTGAGTACCGCGAGGCCTCCGACGACGAGCTCGACGCGCGCGTCCGCGCGGCCAAGGCGACCCTCGGCGACCGCGTCGTCGTGCTGGGGCACTTCTATCAGCGCGAAGAAGTCGTGCGGCACGCGGACTACGTGGGCGACTCGTTCCAGCTCGCCAACGCCGCGAAGGCCCACCCCGAGGCCGAGGCGATCGTCTTCTGCGGTGTCCACTTCATGGCCGAGACCGCCGACCTGCTCTCGCAGCCCGACCAGGCCGTGATCCTCCCGAACCTGGCCGCGGGATGCTCGATGGCTGACATGGCCGACATCGACCAGGTCGAGGAGTGCTGGGAGCAGCTCGCCGACGTCTTCGGCGACCTCGACACCCCGGATGCCGAGGGCCTCGTGCCGGTGATCCCGGTGACGTACATGAACTCCTCGGCCGCGATCAAGGGCTTCGTCGGACGGCACGGCGGGATCGTCTGCACCTCGTCCAACGCTCGGACGGTGCTGGAGTGGGCCTTCGCCCGCGGGCGCCGCGTGCTGTTCTTCCCCGACCAGCACCTCGGACGCAACACCGCCAAGGCGATGGGCGTGCCGCTGGAGCAGATGCCGATGTGGAACCCCCGCAAAGCGCTCGGCGGCTCCGATGCCGCGACGCTCGAGGACAGCCGCGTCATCCTGTGGCACGGCTTCTGCTCGGTGCACCGCCGGTTCACCGTCGAGCAGATCGAGAAGGCCCGGGCCGAGCACCCCGGCGTGCGTGTGATCGTGCACCCCGAGTGCCCGATGGACGTCGTGGATGCCGCCGACGAGGCCGGGTCCACCGACATCATCCGCACGGCGATCGCCGCCGCGACCGAGCCGACGACGTTCGCGATCGGCACCGAGATCAACCTGGTCCAGCGCCTGGCCGCCCAGTACCCGCAGCACGAGATCTTCTGCCTCGACCCGGTGGTGTGCCCGTGCTCGACGATGTACCGCATCCACCCGGGCTACCTCGCGTGGGTGCTGGAATCCCTCGTCGCCGGCGAGGTCGTCAATCGCATCACGGTCCCCGCCGACGTCGCCGATCCGGCGACCGTGGCGCTCGAGCGCATGTTGGCCGCGAAGCCGAACGGCGCCGTGAAATGACCCACGTCATCGTCGTCGGCAGCGGCATCGCGGGGCTCACCGCCGCCCTGCACGCCGCCGAACGCGGATGCCGGGTCACCGTCGTGACCAAGGGCGCCCTCGCCGACACCAACACCCGCTGGGCGCAGGGCGGGATCGCCGCCGTCACCGGCGCGGACGACTCGCTCGCCTCGCACGCCGCCGACACGATCACCGCGGGCGCGGGCCTGGGCGACCGTGACGCCGTGCAGACGCTCGTCGCGGAAGGACCCACCCGCATCGCCGAACTGGTCCGCCGGGGCGTCGCCTTCGACCGCGGAGCCGACGGCGACTTCGCCCGGGGCCTCGAAGCGGCGCACGCGCGTCCGCGCGTGCTGCACGCCGGCGGAGATGCCACGGGGGCGGCGATCCAGTCGGCCCTGGGGGCGGCCGCGCGCGCGGGGACCCTCGACGTGCGCGAGCACACCGTCCTGCGCGATCTCGTCGTCGAGGACGGCCGAGTCGTCGGCATCGACGTCGAGTCGGGCGGCGTGCGCCGACGCCTCCGCGCGGACGCCGTCATCCTGGCCACCGGGGGTGCGGGACAGCTCTACGCCCACACGACCAATCCGGCCTCCGCCACCGGCGACGGGATCGCTGCGGCCCTGCGCGCCGGCGCCGCCGTGGCGGATCTCGAATTCGTGCAGTTCCACCCCACCGCGCTCGCCGTGGGCGAGGCGTTCCTGGTCTCCGAGGCGGTGCGCGGGGACGGTGCCGTGCTGGTCGACGACGCGGGGCGCCGGTTCGCCTTCGACGCGCACCCCGACGGCGAACTGGCTCCGCGAGACGTCGTGGCCCGCGCCAATGCTCGCGCGATGGCGGCCCAGGGCGGCCGCCCCGTCCGGCTGGACGCGACCGGCCTCGGCGCCGCGCGCCTGGCTCAACGCTTCCCCACGATCGACGCCGCCGTACGGGCGCGGGGGCTGGACTGGTCGCGTGAGCCGATCCCCGTCACCCCCGCCGCGCACTACTTCATGGGAGGTGTCGTGACCGACCTCGACGGGCGGACCACGATGCCCGGTCTCTACGCCGTGGGCGAGACCGCGCGCACCGGCGTGCACGGCGCGAACCGGCTGGCATCCAACTCCCTCCTCGAGGGCGCCGTGTTCGGTGCCCGCGCGGGAGAAGCCGCCGCGTCGGACACCGCGTGGCCGAACGTCGACGCCCCCGCTCCCGTTCCGCTCGCCGCCGTCGCCCCGGCGGCGGACGCACCACCGTTCTCGCGCCCGGCACTGCAGCAGCTCATGTGGGACGACGCCGGACTCGTCCGCGACGACGCCGGTCTGCGCCGGGCCGCCGGCATCCTGGCCGCATGGAGCGCCGACACGCGCCCCCGCGACGCCGAGGACGACGCCCTGCTCCTGCTGGCGCGGCACGTCGTGGCGGCCGCGCTCGCGCGCACCGTATCGGTCGGAGCGCACTTCCGCTCGGACGAGGCCTCCTCGTCGCCCACCGCCGTATCCGTCCCCGCCACCCAGGAGGCCCTCGCATGCTGACCCGCGCCGCGATCGACCGCGTCGTCACCGCCGCCCTCGAAGAGGACGCCCCGTGGGGGGACCTCACGAGCGAGACCCTCATCCCGGCCGGCGCGACGGCCCGCGCCGAGCTCATGGCCCGAGAGATCGGCGTGTTCAGCGGGAGTGACGTGTTCCGGGCCGCCTTCACGCTGACCGACCCCACCATCGGGGTCGAGGTGCGCGTCGCCGACGGCGCGGAGTTCGTCCCGGGCGAAGTCCTCGCCGTGGTGTCCGGGCCCGCGCGCGGCGTGCTCACCGCCGAGCGCATCGGCTTGAACTTCGTGCAGCGCATGTCGGGGATCGCCACCCTGACGAGCCGCTACGTCGCCGCGGTGGCCCACACCGGCGCCCGCATTGTCGACACCCGCAAGACGACTCCCGGGCTGCGTGCGATCGAGCGCCAGGCCGTCCGCGACGGCGGAGGGCACAACCACCGCTTCTCGCTCTCGGACGCGGTGATGGCCAAGGACAACCACCTCGCCGTCCTCGCGGCGAGCGGGATGCCGCTGACGCAAGCCCTCGAGAGCGCGATCGCGCGGCTGCCGCACACCACCCACGTCGAGGTCGAGGTCGACCGTCTCGACCAGATCGACGCGGTGCTCGCGGCGGGCGTCGACACGATCATGCTCGACAACTTCTCGCTCGACGACCTGCGCGCCGGGGTCGAGAAGATCGCCGGAAGCGCCGTGGTCGAGGCCTCGGGAGGAGTGACGCTCGACACCGTGCGCGCGATCGCCGAGACCGGCGTCGACGTCATCTCCGTCGGCGCGCTCACCCACTCCGCGCCGGCACTCGACCTCGGTCTCGACATCCGCATCCGCACGACGTGAGCCTGTACCTCGACAACGCCGCGACGACCCCGGTCCGCCCCGAGGTCGTCGACGCGATGGCGCCGTACCTCACCCGCTGGTTCGGCAACCCGTCGAGCCACCACGAGGTCGGCGAGGCCGCGGCATCCGCTCTCGACGACGCCCGCGCGCGCGTCGCGGGCGTCCTCGGGATGCGACCCGGCGACATCGTGTTCACTTCGGGAGGCACCGAGTCGAACAACACCGCGATCAAGGGGCTCGTGCTCGGCGCCCTCCCCCGCGGCAAACGGCACCTGGTGACGACGGCGATCGAGCACGAGTCGGTGCTCGCCTCGGCCGACTACCTCGCGCGACTCCACGGCGTCGACGTGACCCACGCCCCCGTCGACGGCACGGGACTCCTCGACCCCGACGACCTCGCCGCGCTGCTCCGCGACGACACGGCCCTCGTCAGCATCGGATACGCCAACAACGAAGTCGGCACGGTACAGGATGCCGCGACCCTCGCCGCGGTCGCACGGGAGCGGGGCGTCCCCCTGCACCTCGACGCCGTCCAGGCCGCGGGGTGGCTGCCGCTGTCCGGGCTCGGCGCGGACGCCCTCACGATCGCGGGGCACAAGAGCGGCGCCCCGAAGGGCACCGGAATCCTCGCCGTCCGTGGACGCCTGCCGCTCGAACCGCTGCTGCACGGCGGCGGACAGGAACGCGGACGCCGCTCCGGAACGCCCGACGTGGC
>NZ_CAKKMM010000110.1:0-11189 GCF_918698205.1 Microbacterium sp. Bi128
TCACCGCACTGTCGCTCGCCCTCGGCATCGCCGCGGGGCTCGAGTCGTGGCGCCTGGTACTGCTGGTGGTGTCGGTGTTCGCGGGGCAGGTCTCGGTGGGACTGTCCAACGACGCGATCGACGCGGCCCGCGACATCGCCGTCGGACGCACCGACAAGCCCGTCGCCGGGGGAGCGCTCACCCCGCAGCGGGCGCTGGCGGTGGCCGTGGCATCCGTCGTCGTCGCCGTCGGGCTCTCGGCGCCACTGGGGCCCGGGCTCGTCGCCGCCCATGCGGTGGCCCTGGCCTCGGCATGGGCGTACAACGCCGGGCTGAAATCGACGCCCGTCTCGATCGTGCCGTTCCTGCTGAGCTTCGGGCTCTTCCCCTCGTTCGCGACGCTGTCGCTGCCCGATCCCGCCCTCGCGCCCGTCTGGGCGTCGCTCGCGGGTGCGGCCCTCGGCGCCGCCGTGCACCTCACCAACGTCGTCCGCGACCTCGACGACGACCGCGCCACCGGCGTGCGCGGACTGCCGCACCGGCTGGGCGCGCGTGCGTCGGTCATGCTCGCCGCGGCGGGGATCGTCATCGGGGCGGTGGCGGTGCTCATCGGTTCCGGCGGCGGCCTGGTCGGCACCCTGTTCTTCGGCGCGGTCGTGCTCGTCGCGGTCGCCACGATGGCGCTCGCCCTCGCGCGTCCGCCTGGTCGTGCGGTGTTCCAGCTCACCATGCTCGCGGCGCTGCTCTTGGCCGCCCAGCTCGTCGCGACCTGAGCGCGCGCCTCAGGCCGGTCCGACGCCGGCGTGTCGCTCGTCGGCTCGTAGGAGGAGCGTCGCGAGGAGAGAAGCGACGAAGCCCAGGACGATGCCGATCGACGCGCCCACCGCGACGAAGCCGACGCCGAGGTACGGCGCGGCAACGATCCCGAGAGCGAGCCAACTCCCCACGACCGCGAGGGCGGCGCCGGTTCTCGCCCGCTCGACGGCTCGGTCTGCGTCGGGGAGAAGACGGAAGGCGACGATGCCGCCGACCTGCGCCAGCACTGCGGTGCCCACACCGACGACCGCACCGAGAAGCGCAAAGGAGAGCGCCCCGCCACTGCCCTGGGTCGCCAGATAGTCCGGGTTTCCCGTCACCGAGAACGCGAATCCCGCCACCGTTCCCAGCGCCGCCCCCAGCGGAACGGGGAGCCACAGAGAGCGACGGTAAGCGCGAAGCATCATGGCTCGACTGTAGATGCGCGCTCGGAGCCGGGTGAGGCCCCACACCCGGTTGCCCAGGTCAGGCCGAGCAGTGCAGTGACGAGTACGTCTCGATGACCCGTTCATGATCGGGGAAGCCCGCGTCCGCGAGGGCTTCCCGAACGTCGGCGCGGACGACTTCGCGATGTACCGCGCCCTCGAGCACGGAGGCGGAGGGCCACTGCGTGTCGTCCAGCTCGGTGAGGGTCCGGTACCACTCGTGGGATTCCTCGCTGTCGACAGTCGACTGCGCGAGGGCGGCTCGGGCGACACCCCATGCCTCGTCGGTCGCTCCGTCCGTCACCCCCGCGAGCCACCACTCGACACGGCATGTGCCTCCGGTGACCGTGATCTCATCGACGCGATCGACCTCGGCGGGACGCACCACACCGCAGGAGCTCAGTGCGCCCGCGAGCACGAGAACGGCGATCGGGAGCACCATCCGTCGTCCACGCATCGCCTCACTCTCCAAACCGTGGGCGGCCGGATGCCGAGACCACCGCAACGCACAGCTCGACGCCTACCGCGCCGCCCGGTCGAACCGCATCGCGTACGCGCGGGCGAACACCGCCCCGCCCGGACCGCGCAGTAGGGCGCGCAGCGCCGCCGATCGCGCGGCGTGCCCGCCCCGACCGGCCGCACGCCCGAGCAGCGTGTTCAGGAACGCCAGCCGCGCGGCGTGCCGCGCCGACGCCACCCGGTCCCGCTCCCACCGCGCGATGCCCGTGGGCTCGTCGCCGCGCACCCACCGCGGCAGGAGCGGTGCCACGGTGAGCGCGTCGAGCAGACCGAGGTTCATCCCTTGCCCGCCGATCGGGCTCACTTCGTGCGCCGCGTCGCCGACGACGATGACCCGCCCCCGCCGGAGCGCCGGGGCGACCGCGCGGCGCACGCGGAACGTCGATGCCCCCGACGTGTCCACCTCGACCCCCACGCGGTCCGCCAGGGCATTCCGCAGGAAGCCCTCGGCATCCGACACGTCCGCCGTGCCCGCCCACGCGACCAGCCGCCGCCGTCCGTCCGGAAGGGGGAACGACTCCACGACCCCGCCGCGTTCGAGATGCACGAGCGCCGTCGCCTCGCCGGGGGCGGCGACGTCGACCATCGCGTAGCGGTCGGGGTACTGGCGCGTGCGCACGGCGCCCGGGCGATACACGAGGTCTCGTCCCGACCATCCGGATGCCACGACCACCACCGCAGCGCGGATCTCTTCCTCGCCGCGCGGCCCGACGGCGAGAACCCGCGCCGACGTCCCGTCGTCGTGCACTCCGGTCACGCGCATCCCGCGCCGCACGGGCGGGGCGAGCCGGGACAGCACGGCGACGGTGTCTGCCTGGGGGAGCGCCGCGACGTACGGATGCCGCACGCGCAGCCGATCGAAGCGGATCGCGGCGAGCATCCGGCCGTCCGCGCGCGCCTCCCCGCGACGGATGCGCACCGCGCGCTCCAGCAGCGCGTCGGTGGCTCCGGACGTCTCCAGGTGGGCGAGGGCGGGGGAGTGGATGCCGATCGCCCGGGTCCCGGCATCCATCGATTCCCGCCGCTCCAGCACCTCGACGTCGACGCCGCGGGCGCGCAGGTCGGCCGCGAGCGCCAGGCCCACCGGACCCGCTCCCACCACGAGCACCTCAGGCATCGACGTCGGCCGTCCCCGCGGCCACGGCCAGGAGCCGGAACGGCGCCGGGGTCTGCACCCGCCAGGGCTCGCCGAGCGCACGGGCCAACTCGTCGGAGCGGTAGCTGCGCCGGATCGACCGGAGACCGTCGGTGCGCAGGAACGTTCCCGGCGCGAGCGGCGTCACCCCCAGCGCGTACAGAACGTAAGCCCACCGGCCCCGCGCGATGTCGGCGTGCAGCACGACCGAGCGGGCGAGCGCCCGGGAGTCGTCCGCGAAACCCCGGAGCTGCGCGGCATCGAGGTGGTGCAGGACGTGGTTGGACAGCACGACGTCGAACGCGTCGCCCGCGGCGAGCAGCTCGGTCGAGGTCCGGGCGACGAAACGCACACCGGCCCTTTCGCGCTCCCGCGCCGCGACGAGGGCGCGAGGATCCGGGTCGGCACCGACCCACTCGACGTCGAGTCCGTCGCGCGCCGCGAGGCCCGCGAGACGCACGACGACGTCGCCGCCGCCGCAGCCGAGGTCGAGGACGCGCGCCGGTCGATCCAGCGCCCGCAGTCGCGGCCGGAGTTCCGTGGCGTACACGCGGCCCCACGCCGACACGGCGCGGTTGACCAGGTCGAAACGTCGATAGGTCGCCGCGAGCCGACGCGGATCGCAATCGGCGGCGTCCATCAACTCGGTGAGCTCGGTGTCGCGCGACGCGAGCCCCCGGCGCACGGTGGCCGGCCCGCTGTTCATGCGCACCCCTCGCCCACGCCGATCGCAGCCCGGACGCTCACGCCGCCGGCCGGCGCAGCACGAGGCGCGCCGCCTCTACCGTCAGCCCCGGCCCGAAGGCCAGGGCGGCCACGCGATCGCCGTCGACGAGCGCCTCGTCGGCGAGCAGGTCCCGCAGGATGAACAGCAGCGTTGCGCTGGACATGTTGCCGTGTGCGCGCAGCACCTCTCGAGAGGGCGCGAGGGCGGTGGCATCCAGCGACAGGGCCGACTCGACCCGGTCGAGGATGCTCCGACCGCCGGGGTGCACGGCCCACGCGTCGACCTCGCCGAGATCGCCCAGCACGTCTGCGGCGATGGCGGCGATCTCGCGGCCGATGATGCGCGGGACCTCGGCGGTGAGTGTCATCTCGAAGCCGAAATCACCGACCGTCCAGGCCATGTCCTTCTCGCCCTCGCCGGTCAGGTGCGTCGCGAACCCCTCGAGGTCGAGGCCGGCGCGATCGGGGTCGGCGGCGGCCACGATGGCGGCCGCTGCCCCGTCGGCGAACACCGACGCGGCGACGATCTGGTCCGGATGCGACGAGGTCTGCCAGTGCAGCGAGCACAGTTCGGCCGCGGCGACCAGGACCACGGCCGCGGGGTCGGCCGCGACGATGCGTGCGGCGAGGCGCAGCGCCGGGATCGCCGCGGCGCACCCGATGAACCCGAGGTGGTAGCGCTCGACGGTCGCGGACAAGCCCAGGTCGCGGACGAGGAGAAAGTCCGGGCCGGGGGCGAACATGCCCGTGCACGAGACCGTCACGACGTGCGTGATGGCATCCGCTTCCCGACCGGACCCGGCGATCGCGGCCGTGGCCGCCTCGGCGAACAGCGCGGGCGCGGTCCGGCGGTATTCGTCGTTGCGCGCCCCGGTTGGAGGCATCAGCAGCCCGTCGTCATCGCGCACGGCGAGGCCGTCCGCAGTCAGGTCGGCGAGCTGCGGCAGCACCGTGTGCCGGGTGTCGATGGCCGCGGCGTCGAACGCGGCCCCCACCAGACGCTGGCTGCGTCGGTCGAATCCGGGCTGAGCGGCGAAGAGATCGCGCAGCGCCGACTGGGTGACACGGGTGCGGGGCAGCGCCGTGCCGAGAGAGAGGATGCTCGCGGTCATGACTCACTGTAGGCACGGTTCGCGCACCCCACGGCGGGGATGGTGCCGCCTCCGCCCGCCGTCTATGGTGCGGTCGCGGGGCTGCGGGGCGTGTCAACCCCGTCGGGCTGTGGGGGATGCCGATCGTACGCTCGCTGCTCGCCGTTGGACCGGAGGGACCCCGTGACCCCTGATCGACACGTCGACCCCACGAAGGTGACGAACCAGGATGCCGTGCGCCGACCGAATCCGCTCGTGTGGATCGCGGCCTCCGGGGCGCTCGCCCTCATCGCGGTGGTGCTCTTCGCACTGTCGGTCCCGATCGTGGCGGCGTGGGCGTGGATCGGGATCGCGGTGCAGGTGGGGATCTTCACCGCGATCGCCGTCAACGGCCTCACCGGGCGGCGTGGCCCGGCGCAGGGGTACGTCTTCGCCGTCCTGATGTGCGTGCAGGCCGCGGTGGCGCTGCTGGTCATCGTCGTGATCGCGGTGGCTGCCTGGGCGCCCCTGCGCTGACGCGAGGGGCGCCCCGCGCTCCTAGGCGCCCTGCGCTGAGGGCGGGACGCCCCGCGCTCCTGGGAGCCCTCGCGCTGAGCGAGGGACGCCCCGCCATCCGGGACGCCCCTCGCGTCAGAGGATCGGCTTGCCGCCGGTGACCGCCACGCGTGCGCCCGAGACGTAGCTGGCCTCGTCCGAAGCGAGCAGTACGTACACCGGGGCAAGCTCGGCCGGCTGGCCAGCGCGGCCCATCGGCGTCTGCTCCCCGAAGCTCGCCACCTTCTCGGCCGGCATCGTGGCGGGGATCAGCGGTGTCCACACCGGACCCGGGGCCACGCTGTTCGCACGGATGCCGCGCTCGGCGAGAAGCTGCGCGAGAGACGCGGTCATGTTGGCGATGGCGGCCTTCGTCGCGGCGTAGGGCAGGAGCGTCGGATTCGGCATGTCGGAGTTGACCGAACTCGATCCGATGATCGAGGCCCCCTCCTTCAGATACGGCAAGGCCGCCTTGACGAGGTGGAAGTAGGCGCTGACGTTCGTCGCCCACGTGTAGTCCCACTCGTCGTCCGATACCTCTTCGAGGGTGTCGTGGCTCATTTGGAAGGCCGCATTGCTCACGAGCACGTCGAGACCGCCGAGCTGATCGACGGTGTGCGCCACCAGGTCGCGGCAGTGCTGAGGGTCGGACACGTCACCGGGCAGGAGGATCGCGCGCCGGTCGGCGTCCTCGACGAAGCGCCGGGCCTCCTCGGCATCCTCGTGCTCGTTCAGATACGCGATCGCGACGTCTGCCCCTTCGCGAGCGAACGCCAGCGCGACGGCCTTGCCGATGCCGCTGTCGCCGCCGGTGATGAGCGCGACCTTGCCGTCGAGGCGGCCCGAACCGCGGTAGCTGTCCTGGCCGTAATCGGGCTTCGGATCCATCGCCCGGTCGGTGCCGGGCACGTTCTGTTGCTGGGCGGGCTGCAGGGTCATCTCGTCCTCCTCCGGGGTGGGGTGCATCCCACTCCACCCGCTGCGGCGCGCACGCGCACGAGGGTTGACAGTCCGAGCCCGAGCCGAGCGTCAGGCCGCGAGCGCGTCCGCCAGGGCGAGCCCCTCGATCGCCCCGCGATAATCGGCGATCATCCGTCGGCGGTCCATCCGGGCCCGCGCCGAGATCGCGGCCCAGCGCAACTCGATGCGCCGCGACAGCGCTTCGTGCCACGCCCCGGCGATCGCTCCGGCGTCGCGCGGGGTCACCAGACCGACGCCCGCGACCACGCGCGCGGCGTCGCCGACATCGGTCGTGACCGGGATCGCACCGGATGCCGCCCCCTCGGCCAGGCACAGCGGCGAGGCCTCGCCGAAGGCGCTGGTGAGGGCGACGACGTCGGCGATGCGGTACAGCTCCGGCATGTCCTCGCGCAGCCCCAGCGCGTGCAACGGCACGCCCGCGTCGAGTCCCGCTTCGGCGACGAGCGCCGCGAAACCGGGGTTGCGGTGGGTCATCCCCGAGCCGCACATGACGTAGTGGGCGCCGGGGTGGCGGCGCGCGTGGAGCGCCACGGCATCCAGGAACAGCGCCGGGTCCTTCATCGCATCGAACCGCGCCGCCAGCAGCACGACCGGAGCTGACTCGGGGATGCCGAGCCCGAAGCGGATGCCGCGCCGCTCGGCGCGCGTCCCGGGGCGGAACCGGCGCGTGTCGATGCCGTTGTCGATCACCCACGCCTGCCGGGCGGAGACGCCGGCGCGTTCGTAGGCCAGCGAGGTCGACGCCGCGCAGGAGATCGTCGCCGACACCGCTCCCGAGGCGCTCGCGTCCAGGAGCCATCCGAGCGCCGGGCCGGAGTGCGTGGGGTCGGACCGGTGCAGACACGCGGCGGTCGGACGGTCCGGGAGCATCCCCGCGCGCTCCAGGGCGACGATGAGGCTCAGCGGCTGCTCCTTCAGCGACAGCACGAGGTCGGCATCCGCGATCAGGCCCGCGGCGTGTGCGAGTTCGGCCGCGCTGAACGACTCCGGGGTCATCGGCTGCCCGCCGGCGACGCGGTCGAACGTGTCGATGTGCACGCCGGCGGCGCGGAGGGCCCGGAACCGCGTGTCGTCGTGGGCGTGCTGCACCGATCCGTCACGGCGGGCTGCCGAGGTGAGCGAGAGCACGCGGTGCTCTTGCGACCCGTCGGCGGCCAGGCCGGCGACGACGTCGGAATGGAGGATTCGGGCGCCTCCGGCGAAGAATCCCTCGTACAGGGACAGCACGCGCACGGGTCGGTTCATCGCGACCGCTTTCCGGGGAGGGGCGCCGCCGAACGGAGCCGGATCGATCACCGCTTCTTGCGGTTTCCCCATGGTGCGGGGTCGACCCTGGGCGGCGGGTTACGCCGCGAAGACCATTTCGTGAACGCGTGCAACGGGTGAATCGGGATGCCGTGTCCCCGGCCTCCGGCCCCCTCCACCGCGAACGTCGGCCCGTTCAGGCGAAGATCAGCGAGCGTGGGGGGCACAAGGGCCCTCGCGGAGCCCGTGAGGTGAGTACGATCAGGGGTCGTGCACACCTCCTCCGACACGTCGACGCCGCCCGCGCAGGGCTCCGCTCTCGGGCGCGCTCTCCGGGCCTACGACGAGGCGCGTCGCGCCGCGGTGGCGGAGGCGCGACGCGCCCTGTCCTTGAACGAACTCGACGCGAAGGCGCTGCTGTTCGTCGCGGACAACCCCGGCGCGCGACCCTCGCACGTCCGCGACCACCTGGGCATCACCTCGGCCGGGGTGACGACCCTCATCGATCGTCTCGTGCAGCGCGGAACGGTGAGGCGCGACCTCGACGCCGAGGACCGCCGGGTGAACCACATCACCGCGATCGTCGACCTGGACGCGCCGCCGTGGTCGTCGCTGCGCGCGTTCGATGCCGCCATCGACGCCGCCGTCGCGACGATGGAGCCCACCGAGGCCGACACCGTCGCGACGGTGCTGGAGCGTCTCACGGTCGCCGGGACGGCCTCACGCCTCGCGGCGGCTGGCGCGACCTCGCGCTGATCCCGGCGGCCCGTCCTCGGCGACGCCGGTGACGAGCGCTCAGGAGTGGAGGTCGACGAACGCCTCGGCGCGCGCCTGCAGGAACGTGCACAGGGCCGAGAGCATCGCGAGTTCGCCGGAGAGGGCGAGGACGCGGGCCGAACCGAGCGGGGCCGCGTTCTCGCGGGGCTCGAAGGTCACTGCCCACCCGGCGGAATCCGTCTCGGTTCCGGGAGCCACGTAGAACGTGGTCGAGACGCTGCGCAGCCGCGCGGCGATCAGCCCCGCGTCGGAGTCGTCGTCGTCTTGCGGGATGACACGCAGGATCTCGGCGTCGTCGTAGCCGAGCGCGCGGAAGTCGTCGACCCACGACTGCAGCGTGGCGATGGTGCGGAAGGGCATGTGGCATCCCGTCGGTCGTGCCGCGAGTGCGGCGAGGGCTTTTCGATTATGAGTCCCCGCGGACCGACACGTGCATCACCGTCGACGTGAGAGCGGTTCCATCGCATACATCGTCGCACGGCGCAACGGCCTAGCCGCTTTCGGCAGCCGGAACGTAGGAACGTCCCGTGGAACATACGCGCGTCGAGACCCGTGACACCGCAACGGTGGAAGAGCTGTGGCAGACGGTGGTCCCCGGGGCCCGCATCTCGCGGGCCGACGACATCCAGCCCGCCTTCGTCTTCTCCGGCGCCGTCGACCCCGGCTTCGGCTTCTGCGACTACTCGATCGGCTCGACGATGGTGGTCGACTCCGATCCGGAAGACCAGATGGTCGTCGGATGGATCGCCGGTCCCCGCATCCGCGCCACCTACCGGCGGGACCGCATCGACACCACGGTGCCGTTCATGGTGATCGATCGTCCCGTCGAGATCGCCTTCTCCGGACGCATCGCCGGCACCGCGATGTCGTTCGCACGCTCCGACGTGGACGCGGCCGCTCGACGGCTCACCGGGGACGACACACTGCGCGTGCGCCCGACGGGGCACGCGCCGGTCTCCGACCACCGGTTGCGGTACTGGACCCGGACGTGGGAGTACGGCCGCGACGTGCTGCTGCGCTCGTCCGAGCGCACCCCGATGATCGAGCAGCAGGTGCGTTCGCTGCTGCTCGAGGCGTCGCTGATGACCTTCCCGACGACGTTCACCGAGTCCCTCGCCGCGGGGCGACCCGCCCGACCGTTGCCCGCCCCGGTGCGGCGCGCCAAGGCGTACATCGAGGCGAACGCCCCCGGGTCGGTCTCGTTGGCCGACATCGCCGAGGCGGCGCGATTGTCTCCGCGCGGTCTGCAATACGCCTTCCGTACCGCGACCGGACGCACACCGATGCAGTACGTCCGCCGCGTCCGCCTGGACGCAGCTCGCGCCGACCTCCGCGCCGCTGATCCCTCGATGGACACCGTCGCGGCGATCGCCGCACGGTGGGGGTTCTCCAATCTCGGCCGCTTCGCCGCGATGTACCGGGCGGAGTTCGCCGAGACGCCGTCGACGACGCTGCGCTCGTAGGCCCCCGCGCGTCAGTGGGCGCCGGTGACACCGCCGCTGAGGCGTTCGTGCAGCCGCGCGGTGTGCGCGTTCATCCCCGTGATCTCGACCCGCTTCCCGAGGTGGGCGTACTTGGTCTGCACCGCGTCGAGCGCAGCCACCGTGGAGGCGTCCCAGACGTGGGATCCCGAGAGGTCGATCTCTACCTGCGCCGGGTCGAGGTGGTAGGCGAACTTCGTGGTGAGGTCGTTGCTCGACGCGAAGAAGAGCTCGCCCTCGACGCGGTACCGGGCCAGGTCGCCCTCGACTGTGCGGTGCACGACGGTGACACTCGCCACGCGCCGGGCGAACAGCACGGCGGCGGCGACGACGCCCACGCCCACCCCGATCGCCAGGTTGTGGGTCCACACCGTCACCGCGACGGTCACGATCATCACCGCGGTCTCGCTCAGCGGCATCCGCCGGAGGGTCGAGGGGCGGATGCTGTGCCAGTCGAACGTGGCGATCGAGACCACGATCATGACGGCCACGAGCACGGCCATCGGGATGATGGCCACGACGTCGCCGAACGCGAGCACGAGGATCAGAAGGAACACGCCGGCCAGGAACGTCGAGATGCGGGTGCGCGCGCCGGACGCCTTGACGTTGATCATCGTCTGGCCGATCATCGCGCATCCGCCCATTCCCCCGAACAGGCCCGAGAGGACGTTCGCCGCGCCCTGTCCGAGCGACTCGCGCGTCTTCGACGACGGAGTGTCGGTGATCTCGTCGACGAGCGCCGCGGTCATGAGCGACTCGAGCAGGCCGACGATCGCCATCGCGACCGCGAACGGGAAGATGATGCCGAGCGTCTCCCACGACACCGGCACGTTCGGGATCAGCAGCGCCGGAAGGCTCTCGGGAAGGGCTCCCTGGTCGCCGACGGTGGGCACCGAGATGCCGAAGACCACGGCGGCGCCGGTGAGCAGCACGATCGCGACGAGCGGGGCGGGTACGACGGTGGTCAGGCGGGGCAAGAGGTACATGATGGCCAGGCCCGCCGCGGCGATCGGATACACCGCCCAAGGCACGCCGATGAGTTGCGGCACTTGGGCGGTGAAGATCAGGATCGCGAGCGCGTTGACGAAGCCGACCATGACGCTGCGGGGGATGAAGCGCATGAGCTTCGCGACACCGAGGAGACCGAGGACGACCTGGAGCAGTCCCCCGAGGATCACGGTCGCGAGCAGGTAGTCGACGCCGTGCTCGCGCGCGACCGGGGCGATGACGAGCGCGATCGCGCCGGTCGCCGCCGAGATCATGGCCGGCCGCCCGCCGAGGAACGAGATGGCCACCGCCATCACGAACGACGAGAACAGGCCCAGACGCGGGTCGACGCCGGCGATGATCGAGAACGCGATGGCCTCGGGGATGAGCGCGATCGCCACGACGAGGCCGGCCAATGTCTCGCGCGTCAGCAGGCGCGGCGACCGCAGCGCCTGGAGCACGGTCGGTTCGGGGCGCGGGCGCGCGAAGACGT
>NZ_CAKKMM010000111.1:0-11152 GCF_918698205.1 Microbacterium sp. Bi128
CGCCCCGGCCGCGGAACGCGTGCTCATCGGCGGGCCGATCGCCCTCACGTGGATCGATCCCGCCGCGACCACGGCGCCCCGCCCCGCACCGGAGTTCGCCCTCACCGGCCCCGCGACGCGCTCCCCCGACCTTCTGGCCGGCCGCCGCCGCCGGGCGCTACGCCCGGGGACCGTCGTCCCGCCGCTGCTGATCCTGCTCCTGGTCGCGGTCTACGCCGCGGTCACTCTGCTCTGGCCGCTGAACGCCGTACCCCCGCGCGTGCTGCCCCTCGTCGTGCAGCCGCTCGCCGCGCCCGCCGCTGCCCCGGCCTGGCCCGCCCAGGGCGAAGCCGCCGTCGCGGTGCAGGGCATGCCCGACGTGCTGTCGTCGGCGAACGCCCCCGAGTCGATCGCGAGCATCACGAAGGTCGTCACCGCCCTGCTCGTGCTCGAGCGTCTCCCGCTCGCGCCCGGCGAGCAGGGTCCGACGTACGCGTTCACCCAGGCCGACAGCGCCGACTACTGGCAGTACCGTGCGCGGGGCGAGTCGTCGCTCGACGTCCCCGTCGACGGGACGCTCACCGAGCTGCAGATGCTCCAGGGCATGCTCATCGCCTCAGCCAACAACTACGCCCAGCGCTTGGCATCCGATCTCTGGCCCTCCAACGACGACTTCGTCGCCGCCGCCGCGAACTACCTGGCCGAGCGGGGCATCACCGGCATCACGATCGTGAACCCGACCGGGATCGAAGCGGGCAACACCGCCACCCCGGCCGCCCTCATCGCCCTCGCCGAGAAGGCGCTGCAGAACCCGGTGATCGCCGAGATCGTGCGCACGCCCGAGCTGTCGCTGCCGGGCGCCGGATCGTTCCGCAACGGCAACCCGTTGCTCGCCGACCCCGGTGTCGTCGGCATCAAGACCGGGACCCTGGATGCCTGGAACCTGCTGTCCGCGAAAGACCTGACCGTGGGCACGACCACCGTCCGCGTCTACGCCGCCGTCCTCGGACAGCCGGGACCGGACTCGCGCGATCAGGCCAGTCGCGACCTCTACGCGCGCCTGGCCGAGGAGATCCAGGTGCGCACCTCCGTGCCCGCCGGAACCGCCGTCGGGCGCGTGACGACACTGTGGGGCCAGGACGTCGCGATGGTCACCGCCGAGGACGCGAGCAACGTGCTCTGGAACGGCGCGGCCGCCCAGCCGGCCACGTCGTTCGACCTCGGTGACGCGCGCGACGCGGGTGAGACCGTCGGCACGCTCGTGACCACCGGTCCGCTCGACGCCGACACCGTCGACGTGCGCCTCGAGACCGACATCGAGCCGCCGAGTCCGTGGTGGCGGCTGACCCATCCGCTCGACCTCCTGGGGCTCAACGACTGAGGGACGAGCCGGCTCCTCGCCGCGTAACACCCCTCCTCCACAACCCGGCGCGACCGCGTTCTCTCCCCCGATCGCGGACGCGCGGCATTCGATGTCGGAGGTCGTCGCTAGCATGCACACATGTCTTCTCGCCGCCCCTCCGACTCCCCCTCCACGGGCCCGACGGGCGACCCGGTAGGACTGTCCGCGGTGCTCGACGACGTGCTCCGCGCGGGAGCCGTACTCGCCGCCGCCGAAGTGGCCCGCACTCGCGCCCTCGCGGCGGCGGGGCATCTCGCTCTCGACGTGATGGCCGATCGGCGCACCCATGTCCGAGCTTCCGAGATGGCGTTGCGCGAGGTCGCGTCCGAGCTCGCTGCGGCCGAGAATCTCTCCGACCGCGGGATGCAGTCGCAGATCGACCGTGCCATGACCCTGGTCGACGATTACCCGCAGACTCTCGCCGCGTGGGAAGGCGGGGCGATCACCCGCGCCCACGTCCGCGCGATCGTCGACGTCGGCTCACCTCTCCCCGCCGATGCGCGCGGAGAGTTCGATCTGCTCGCCGTCGCAACCGCCGAGGGCCTCAGCCCCGGCCGGTTGCGATCGCGTCTCGCGGCGCTCGCCGAACGCCTATATCCGACCACGCTGACCGAACGTCACCAGCGCGGCCGTGACGCGCGGTGTGTCCGCATCGTCCCCGGGCTCGACGGCATGTCCGACCTCGTCGCGACGTTGCCGACCGTGCTCGCGGTCGGAATATTCGGCCGACTCAGTCAGCAGGCCCACGCGGTCATCGACGCACGAGACGAGACGTCCGAGTCGAACTCGGATGATCGGACCACCGCGCAGCTTCGCGCCGACATCCTCGCCGACCTCCTGCTCACCTCGGCCCCCGACGCCGATCCCACCCGTACCGACGACGGGCCCGGCATCCTCGGCAGCATCCGCGCCCGGGTTCAAGTGGTCGTCCCCGCCCTGACGATGCTCGCCCCCGGGCGTGAGAATGCCGATCCCGCCGAACTCGTGGGGCACGGCCCCCTCGACGCAGGCACCGCACGCGCTCTCGCCGAATCGACCACGCTCCCCTGGGATCGGGTCGTCACCCACCCCGTCACCGGCGCGGTACTGCACACCGACACCTATCACCGCGGCACCGCGATCGACAGGTACCTCCGCGCTCGAGACCGCCACTGCCGGTGGCCCGGTTGCACCGTTCCCGCGAACCGTGCCGAGGTGGACCACACCCACGACTACGCGCTCGGCGGCGCGACCGACGTCACGAACCTCGCCCACCTGTGCCAGCGGCACCACACGCAGAAGCAGTTCACCCGATGGAGCGTGACCCAACTGCCCGGTGGGGTCCTCCGCTGGACCAGCCCGACCGGTCGCACCTACACCGACGAGCCGCTCCCGTACTCTCCCGCCGTGCGCTTCGTCCCCGACGATCCACCTCCGCCCGACCCGGATGAACCCGCGGCACCCTTCTGAGGCCTCGCGCCGCGGTCGGGCGATGCACCGTGCTAACGTCGCCCGCAGTGACACGGGGTGCCCTTCGGGGCTGAGAACACACCCGTCGAACCTGATCTAGTTCGTACTAGCGAAGGGATGTCGCGAATGGTCGTTCGCACGTCGTCGTCTCCATCCACCGCCGCCGAGGCCCTGTCCGCGCTGCGGAACGCCCCGCCGCTCGTGCAGTGCATCACCAACGCGGTGGTGACGAACTTCACCGCCAACGCGCTCCTCGCCCTCGGTGCCTCGCCCGCGATGTGCGACATCCCCGGGGAGGCCGGGATGTTCGCCGGTGTCGCCGGGGGCGTCCTGGTGAACCTGGGCACCCCGACCGCCGAGCAGCGCGAGGCCGCGCGCGAGGCCGTCGCCGTCGGCACTCCGTGGGTGCTCGACCCCGTCGCCGTCGGTGCGCTGCCGGTGCGCACCGCGCTCGCGCACGAGCTCCTCGAGGCCGGGCCGGCGATCGTCCGCGGCAACGCGTCCGAGATCCTCGCCTTGGCCGGCGCCGGGGCCGGCGGCCGCGGCGTCGACTCGACCGACACCCCCGACGCCGCTCTCGATGCCGCCCGCGCCCTCGCGGTCCGCACCGGCGGCACGGTCGCGGTCTCGGGCGCGGTCGACCTGATCGTGGATGCCGACCGCACGGCGCGCGTGCCCGGCGGGAGCGACCTGCTGACCCGTGTCACCGGCGGCGGGTGCGCCCTCGGCGCGGCGATGGCCGCGCTGCTTCCCGGTGCCGCGCCGTTCGACGCCGCGGTGACCGCGAGCGCGATCTGGGCGGTGGCCTCCGAACGGGCCGCCGCGGTCGCGGCCGGGCCGGGCTCGTTCGCAGTGGCGTTCCTCGACGCCCTGGCGGCGATCGACCCCGCCGACCTGGACGGGCGGGTCGCGGCGTGAGCGCGGTCGACCTCCCCCTCCACCTGGTCACCGATCACCGGATGCCGTTCGCCCGCGTCGCCGAGATCGTCGATGCCGCCGCGGGCTCGGGGGCGAGCGTGATCCAGTTCCGCGACAAGACCGGGAGCGGACGCGATCTGTTCGACCGGGTACTCGCCCTCGCCGACGTCATCGCCGGCCGCGCCACGTTCGTCGTCGACGACCGGGTGGACGTCGTCCTCGCCGCCCGCGACGCGGGCGCCCGTGTCGACGGGGCGCACCTGGGGCAGAGCGACCTGCCCGTCGTCGCCGCGCGCCGCCTGCTCGGGCCGGACGCGCTGATCGGCTGGACCGCGAACACCCGGGAGCACTTCGCCGCGGCCGCCGCCCTCCGCCCGGGAACCGTCGACTACCTCGGCGTCGGGGTCATCCGCGCGACCGCCACGAAGCACGACCACCCGCAGCCCCTCGGGATCGACGGTTTCGCCGGGCTCGTGGCATCCGCTCCCCTGCCCTGCATCGCGATCGGCGGGATCGAGGTGGGCGATGTCGCCGCTCTTCGGAGGGCCGGTGCCGCGGGCGTCGCGGTGGTCTCGGCCGTGAGCGGTGCCGCGGATCCCGCGGCGGCGACGCGGGCACTGCGCGAGGCGTGGGCATGATCCCCCGTGTGCTGAGCATCGCCGGGACCGACCCCACCGGGGGTGCCGGCATCCAGGCGGATCTGAAGTCGATCGCCGCGCTCGGCGGGTACGGCATGGCCGTGGTCACCGCGCTCGTCGCGCAGAACACGCGCGGGGTGCGCGAGGTGCACGTGCCGCCCGTGGCGTTCCTCGACGCGCAGCTGCGCGCGGTGAGCGACGACGTCGAGATCGACGCGGTCAAGATCGGGATGCTGGGGTCGGCCGAGGTCGTCGCGGTCGTATCCGCGTGGCTGGGGGCCGTGCGGCCACCGCTCGTCGTGCTCGACCCGGTCATGGTCGCCACGAGCGGCGACCGTCTGCTCGACCCGGATGCCGAAGTCGCGGTGCGCACGCTCTGTCACCGCGCCGACCTCGTGACGCCGAACCTTCCCGAGCTCGCGGTGCTCGTCGGGGAGCCGGTCGCCGGCGACTGGGACACCGCCGTCGCGCAGGCCCGGTCGCTCGCCGCCCGCGCCGGCACCGCCGTGCTACTGAAGGGCGGCCACCTCGCCGGACCCGACAGCCCCGACGCCGTCGTCGATGCCACGGGCGTGCACCTCGTCCCCGGCCGCCGCGTCGCGACCCGCCACACGCACGGCACGGGCTGCTCGCTGTCGTCGGCGCTCGCGACCCTCGCCGGGCACGGCCTCGACTGGCCCGCGGCGCTCACCCGAGCGAAACAGTGGCTCACCGGGGCGCTCGACAACGCCGAGGCCCTCCACGTCGGTCACGGAAACGGTCCGATCGACCACTTCCACGAGCTGCGGCCGCACCTCGACCTGGGCGCCTCCTGGAGCGCCGAGCGGTGGGCGGCCACGGCGGCGGTGCGCGCCGACGTCGATCGGTGCGCGTTCGTGCGGGGACTGGCATCCGGAGACCTCGATCGCGCGGCCTTCACCTGGTACCTCGGCCAGGACCTCCTGTACCTGCGCGAGTACGCCCGGGTGCTGGCGCGCGCCGCGGCGCTGGCCCCGACCGCCGAGGAGCAGCGGTTCTGGGCCGCGGCGTCGGTCTCGTGCCTGGCCGAAGAGGCGGCGCTGCACGAGTCGCACGTGGATGCCACCGGCCTCGAGCCCGCACCCGACACCGTCGCTTACACCGACCACCTGCACGCCGTGTCGGCGGCCGGGTCGTACGCGGTGCTGGTCGCGGCGGTGCTGCCGTGCTTCGTGCTGTACACCGACATCGGCGCCCGCTGGCGCGGCACGTTCGACCCCGACCACGCCTACGCCGACTGGCTCACGGCCTACGGCGACGAGGTGTTCGCCGCGTCGTCAGCCGAGGCGTCCCGGATCGCGGATGCCGCCGCCCGATCGGCATCCCCGTCCGTCCGCGCCGCCATGTCCGCGGCGTACGCCCGGTCGATGCGGCTGGAGCTGGCGTTCTTCGAGGCGCCGCTGCGGGGGTGAGGCAGCGGCGTGCCGAACTCCTGAGTTTTCGCGGCGGGGCCTCCCCGGCTCGCTCGAGGGGACCTCGACCGACGCGATTCTCAGGAGTTCGGACCCGGTGGATCAGCCGCTCTTGCGGCGGAACTCCCGCTTGGTGACGGCTCCGTGCGTGCCCTGAACGGCCGAGTGACCGTCCAGGTGCGCCTGACCCGACCGCTGCTGCCCGTTCTTCTTCGCCAGGGCTTCCTTGAACTTTCGCTTCATGTCGTCGGATGCCGCGGCATCCGGGGTCTCGTCGGTACTCATGCCCCCACCCTAGGCAGGTCTGGCAAACCGGCGCAGGCCGAACGCCCCGAGCCGGCGCTGCATCCTTCGCGGTGCCGAACTCCTGAGTTCCGGCGTGTGCTCGCCCTTCGCCGCGTCGAACAGCGGAAAACCGGCCGAATTACAGGAGTTCGGCCCGGTGCCGGGCAGGGGTGTCCGCGGCTCAGACGTGGCGGACACGCTGCTGCAGCCGCGTGCGGATGTCGAACAGTTCCGTCCCGCCGACTTCGCGCGCCCCCGGGATGCCGCGACGCAACAGCGTCGTCAGCGCGCTGCGCGCGACGAGGACGACCGGGGTGCCGCGCACCTTGCCGAGGTCGGTGACGGCGTCGAGGATCGCGTCGTCGGGGAGGATCACCATCGCCCCGCTGAACCCGACGCCCGCCGCGCGGGCGATCACGCGGGCACGCGAGACGAGTTGCGTCACGGGCGACCCGATGACGTTCGGGCCCGTGACCTCGCCGCGCCGCACGCCGACGGGACCGCCGAAGTCCTCGCTCAGCATCGCGTACAGACCGCTCGGTCCGAGCACGAGGTGGTCGACCTTCTGCTCCGGGTCGAGGCCGTCGCGGTCGGCGAACACGTCGTGCCACACCGTGTACCCCATGCCGAGCTCGGCGACCAGCCGCGCGGTCTCCTCCTCGGCGAGCGCGTCGGCGAGGATGTGCCGGATGTCCGGCGGCGCCGACCGCACGAGCGCCGGGTCGTAGGGATCGGCGATGTCGACGCCGCGTCCGACCCACTCGCGGATCAGCGACAGGTACCGCTCGCGCCGCCATCCGCCGGGCTGCCCGTAGGCGCGGGCACGCGGACGCGTGTCGGGACGAGGAGGAGGGGATGCCGTGCTCCCGCCGCCCCATTCGGCGGAGGCGTGCCCGCGACCGCGGTCGTAGGCCGCGCGGGCCTCGGGCGTGCCGACGAGCTCCCACGCGCGCTGCACCTGGACGAACAGTTCGGCGTCGCCGCCGGTGTCGGGGTGGGTCTCACGCAGCCGCACACGGTAGGCGCGACGCAGGCCGTCGTCGTCGATCTCGGCCTCGACGCGGAGCACCTGATATGCCGAGAGCGACATGGGACTGTCGAACACGTCCGTCATCCGTTCTGCCGCTCGGGCGCGGCATCCTCCAGGCTAGTCGGCGCCGTCTGTGCACGGCCCGGGATCCGACCGGGGAGTCCCTGACTGCTGCACAACTCCTGCAGCTTCCGGCAGTCCGCCCGGCCGCCGCGCCAACGGACGGATGCTGCAGGAGTTGTGCGCCCATGGCCTCCACCCGGCCGCGCTCCGCCGACTGCACAACTCCGGCAGAATTGCCGGCTGCCCGCGCCGTCGGCGCCTCAGCGACCGCTCCGCAGGAGTTGTGCGGATGAGACCGGTCGCCCGCGACCGGACCCGGCGTCACCGCCGCTCGTTGCGGCGGGCGTACGCGGCCGCGTCGCGGCTGGACAGCGCCAGCAGCACGAGGATGTCGAGACTCAGCGTCACCAGCGTCGGGCCGACCGTGATCTCTTGCCCGAATTCCCACCAGCCCACGAAAGCCGTGGCGATCGAGATCGTCGACAGCAGCATGCCGATGACCCGCGCGACGTTGCTCCCCCGCAGCAGCAGGATGCCGAACACCGTCTGGATCAGGAAGACCGCGCCCATGATCCCGAGGAACAGCCCGGCGTCCACGTCGAAATCGGACAGCGTGAGCGCCGTCGGCTCGTCGGCGTCGCCACCGGCGGCCGCCGAGAGGACCTGCAGCCACGGCGGGAGATCGAAGGCGACGGTGAACGCCCACAGCAGCCCCGAAAGTGCGCGGAGCAGCACGAGCACTCCCCCGGCGACCGTCGCGCCGGGCCGACGCATCGCGGGGTCGCGCGCGACCGGCGCGGCGAGCGGTTCGAATGCCGCCCTCTTCTCCGGATGCCTCTCCCTCACGGCCGTCCCTCCGCCTCGACGTCGCGCCGTCCGGCATCCGTCCGCTCTCCGCCCGTGCGGGACTCGATGCCCCGGACGTCGAGGATCGGCAGATCGCCGTCGGTGGTAATGCTGTCGCCGCCGCCGTTGCGCGAGTGGTAGCCGGTCGAGAAGTCCCGGATGACGTCGACCGTCACGCCCGGGAGATTCCGCACGGTGTCGACGATGTGGTCGCGCTCGATGTCGGTGTCCGCGTCGATGCGGTGCGTGACTTGCAGGGTGAACAGCGACAAGCCCACGGCGCGGTCGAAGGTCCCCGCGGCCAGCCAGTCGACCCGGCGACCGCCGGGCAGCAACCAGCCGTCCGGGCACCGCCACAAGCGCACGTGGTGGCGCTGCGCCGGCGACCCCGCGACCTCCTGCTGGTAGGCGAGATCCTGCATGCGGCCGAAGAGGAACAGGGGGCTCACCGGCGCGGTCGGGTAGCTGCGTCGCGTGAGGGTGGATGCCACGATGCGCCACGACGACGCGAAACCGACGGGGTCGGCCGGGATCCACCCGGCCGCCGCCATCACGGCCTCGACCTGTGCCCGCTCCCCCTGGTAGGCGAGGTTCACCGGGTCGCCGAGCAGCCCATCGGACGTGCGGGTGCGGCCCATGAAGTAGTCGGGCACGTAGATCGCGGTGAGGATGCGATGCAACCGAGGGAGCACGAGGTAGGCGAGAAGGCCCCAGAACACCACCGCCATGACGACGCCGCCCCAGCCCAACGTGAAGGTCTGGGTGAAGCTGAGGTAGGCGAGCCAGACGGCCGCGAGACCCGCGAAGACGAAGAAGAACCCGTCGAGCAACCGCCCGATCGACCACCGCCGCTGCCCCCGTCCGCTCATCGCACGGTCACCACAGAGCCGGATCGGGGTCGAAAGCGAAGGCCTCGCCCACGCGGCCCGCGGGCAGGTCGGCGTGAGCCGACGGCGACCAGGACGGCGAGCGGTCCTTGTCGACGAGCTGCGCCCGGATGCCCTCGGCGAGGTCGGGTTGCGTCGTGGCGAACCACATCACGAGGCCGTACTCCTGCGCGAGAGCGGCGCGCAGGGACGGCAGGGTCCGCGCCCGGCGGACGGCCTCGAGCGTCACCGCGACCGCCGTCGGCGCCGAGGACTCGAGCAGATCGGCGGTCGCGTGGGCCTCGGGCTCCCAGCGCTGGCGCAGGCGGTACAGGATGCCGCCGAGGTCGTCGGCCGAGAAGGCGTCGTCGATCCACGGACGCCAGGTCTCCAGGTTCGATCGCTCGGGGCTCTCGTCGAACAGGAGCACGAGCTCGGTCGGGCTGGACGGATCGGCGCGGTACTGCAGTGCCTCGTGCAGGGCGGACAGGTGCGCGACGGGGACGAGGTGGTCCGCGAACCCGGCGTACAGCCCGTCGGCGGCATCCATCGTCGCGCCGGTCAGGCCGAGGTATTCGCCCAGACGGCCGGGAGCGCGTCCGAGCAGCCAGGAGCCGCCCACGTCGGGGGAGAAGCCGATGCGCGTCTCGGGCATCGCCAGCCGGGACCGCTCGGTCACGATGCGGATGCGGGCGTGGCCCGCGAGCCCGATCCCGCCGCCCATCGTCACTCCGTCGGCGATCGCGACGATCGGTTTGGGGTAGGTGGCGATGCGGTGGTTGAGGGCGTACTCCTCGCGGAAGAACGTGTGCACCTCGTCGACCTGCCCGGCCACGACGAAGTCGTAGAGCGCCCGGACATCGCCTCCGGCGCAGAAGCCGCGATCCCCCGCGCCGTCGAGAAGCACGAGGTCGACGTCGGAATCGTGCTCCCAGCGGTCGAGGGCGACCGCCAGCCGGCGGATCATGCCGAGGTCGAGGGCGTTGATCGCGCGCGGACGGTTCAGGGTCAAGTGACCCACTCCGCGCCAGGCTCGCGCGATCACCGCGTCGTCGTCGGATCGCTGTGCGTTCACGCTGCCACGTTACACACGCCGCGAGATGTGTTTTCGGCCTTGGATCGGGGAAGATGGGGAGAACGCCCGCCGAACGAGAGGTACTCGATGCCCGAAGGACAGGTGCTGGAATTCTCCGGGCTGACCAAGCGCTTCGGCGCGGTGTCGGCCGTCGACGGTTTGACGGCCCGTGTGGAGCCGGGCCTGGTGACGGGATTCCTGGGCCCGAACGGCGCGGGCAAGACGACGTCGCTGCGCATGCTGCTCGGTCTGGTGCGACCCACCTCGGGGTCCGCCACGATCGGCGGTCGCCGGTACGCCGAGATCGAGCGGCCGCTGCAGAGTGTCGGCTCTGCGCTCGAGGCATCCAGTTTCCACCCGGGCCGCTCGGCGGCGAACCACCTCAAGGCCTACGCCCGAGCGGCGCGTCTGCCGCTCTCGCGCGTCGACGAGGTGCTGGGGCTCGTCGGTCTCGCCGACGTCGCCGGACGCCGCGTCGGCGGATACTCGCTCGGGATGCGCCAGCGCCTGGGCCTGGCCACCGCCCTGCTCGGAGACCCGGGCGTCCTCGTCCTCGACGAGCCCTCGAACGGCCTCGATCCCGAGGGCATCCGCTGGATGCGCTCGCTGCTACGCCACCTCGCCGAAGAGGGACGCACGGTGCTGGTGTCGTCGCACCTGCTCGCCGAGGTGCAGCAGACCGTCGACGCGCTGCTGATCATCTCGCGCGGTCGCTTGGTCTTCCAGGGCGGCACCGAGGATCTCGCCGACCCCGACGAGTACTCCACGGTGGTCGACTCCCCCGACCGCGAAGCCCTGTCCCGCGTGCTCGACGAGCACGGCATCCCGTTCCAGCTGCTGCGCAACGGCTTCACGATCCGGCACGTCGAACCGATCCAGGTCGGGACCCTCGCCGCCGGCGCCGGGATCGCGCTGTCGCACCTGCAGAGCAAGGGCGCGAGCCTCGAAGACATCTTCCTCGAGCTCGTCAGCGGCGAGCGCGTGCACGCGAGCGCGGCGGGCGGGGAGGCACCCCCGGCCTCGTCGGCGGAAGAACCGGATGCCGCGGCCCCCGCGCCGCAGCCCGCGCCGGCCGCGGCTCCGGTGCCCGCGTCGGCCGCCGCCGCAGCACCCGCGTCGGCTGCTGAACCGGCCGCCCCGTCGACCGATCTGGTCGCCGTCCCCCCGGCAC
>NZ_CAKKMM010000112.1:0-11050 GCF_918698205.1 Microbacterium sp. Bi128
GCTGCGGGTCCCCGCGGTGTTCATCGTCGACGGCCGTCCTCTTCCGTCGCTGCGCGGCACCATCATCGTGCTGCACGACGCGGGGTTCGACCCCGATGAGACGATCGACTGGCTCCTGACGCCCGAGGAGACGATCGGGGTCGCCCCGATCGAGGCCCTGTTGGCCGGGCGCAAGAGCGAAGTGCGTCGCGTCGCCGCGACTCTCGCCTGAGCGGACGCGGACCCGTCAGGACGTCCGCTGCGTGGCGGCGCGAGCGAGGGTGCGCAGTTCCTCCACGGCACCGGCGCCCAGACGCGCGCCGTCGAGCGCGACCTCGGCCCGACGTTCGTAGTCGGCGATGAGCTCCTCGGTGCGCGCGAGCGCGCCGGTCTCGACGATGGTCTGCTGCAGATCGCTGATGCGGTCGGCATCCAGTGTTCTGTCTCCGAGCGTGGCGTCCAGAGTGGACCGCCGTTCGGCGGACAGGGCCTGACGGGCGTACGCGACCAAGACGGTGCGCTTGCCTTCGCGCAGGTCGTCCCCCGAGGGCTTGCCGGTCACGACGCTGTCGCCGAAGACGCCCAGGACGTCGTCGCGCAGCTGGAACGCCATGCCGACGTCGTGCCCGAACCGCCCCAGGGCGTCGAGCTGAGCCTCATCGGCACCCGCGAGGGCCGCACCGATCTGCAACGGCTTCTGGATGCTGTAGCGCGCTGACTTGTACGAGGCCACGCGGAGGGCTCGCTCGGCGTGGGTGTCGTCGTCGTGTACGGCGTAGGCGGACTCCTCGGCGACGTCGAGGAATTGCCCGATCGTGACGTCGCGACGCATCTGCGCGTACTGCCGCCGCGTCGCACCAGCCGTCGGGAGCCCGTCGAGCGACTCCTCGAGCAGATCGTCGCTCCACGCCACGAGGAGGTCTCCCAGGAGCACGGCCGCCGACCGCCCGAAGGCCTCGGCGTCGCCCGCCCAGCCGGAGGCGAGGTGAACCGCCTCGAGGGCGCGGTGTGCGGCGGGGTTGCCGCGGCGGGTGTCGGAGTTGTCGATCAGGTCGTCGTGCACGAGAGCCGCGGCCTGGAACACCTCGAGGGACGCGGCGACCCCGATCGCGGCATCGTCGGGAGCGGCCGGACCGGAGGGCGAGAGCTCGTCGACGGCGCGGCGCCCCGACAGGAGGAAGCGTGCCCGCAGCCGTTTTCCGCCCTGCAACGATGCGGCCCCGGCGCGAGCCATCTTCTCTGCCTCGGACCCCAGGGCGGAGGCGTACGATATCTGTTCAGACACGAAGTTGTCGAGTCGCTGGGAAACAGCCTCGATCGGTTCCGGGGAGGTCGGCACGGGCCTAGCCTAGTGATCCACGCCCCGCGTAGAATCGATCGCACTGAGCAATAGAGGGGGATGCATGCCACTCTCCGAACAGGAGCAGCGCCTGCTGGACGAGATGGAGCGCCATCTCATGAGTAACGACGCCGACGTCGTCACGGCTCCCAATCGCGCGCTCAGTTATCGCAACATCGTGCTCGGCTCGATCCTCGTGCTCGCCGGTCTGGGGGCGCTCATCGCGGGCGTGTCCATCGGGTTCAACACCGGCGTCGTGGGGATCGCCGTGGGCGTGGTCGGATTCCTGCTCATGGTGGGCGGTGTCGTGTTCGCCGTGACGCCGACCCGCAATTCCTCTCGCGTCGCGACCGCGCCGCCGTCCGCTCCCTCTCGCGGTGCCCGAGCATCGGGCGGTTCGTTCATGGACCGCATGAACGAGCGCTGGGATCGCCGCAACGACGGGCGCTGACCCTCCTCCTCTCTCGAAAGACACCGGCTCCTCGGAGCCGGTGTTTTTTTGTGCCCGCGCGCTGACCGAATCCGCGTGATCGCTCACCGTGTCGATCCGACGCGCCGCGACGCGGGGGAGTGCGCCGGGATCTCGATGGCCTCCCTTTTCCTCCACCGGCGGGTCCCGTCGTGCGCGGTCGGTCGCTGCGGCCCCGGAAACACGGGAGTGTTCCGGCCGTCGCCGGAGGGAGGGCGGATTGTCCGCGCTGCGGTTCTCGCCGAGAAGATCCCGTATTTCGATAGCAAAGTGGAGGGCGGTGGAGTAAAGTGGGGGAAACTTCGCAGGCCGGACGAAGGGGGTGGACGCCCGAATGCTGCTCGGCACGCACACTCCCAAGCTCGACGACAAAGGGCGCGTCATCCTGCCCGCGAAGTTCCGTGACGATCTCGGCGCCGGCGTGGTGATCACCCGGGGGCAGGACCGCTGCCTCTACGTGTTCAGCACCGAGGAGTTCGAGCGCGTTCACGAGCGGATCCGCGAGGCGCCGCTCAGCAACAAGCAGGCCCGCGACTTCTTGCGCATGTTCCTTTCCGGGGCCAGCGCCGAGAAGCCCGACGGGCAGAACCGCATCACCGTCCCCCCGGCGCTGCGCGCCTACGCGGGACTGGACCGCGAGCTGGTCGTCACCGGCGTCGGCGCCCACGCCGAGATCTGGGACGCCACGGCCTGGAACACCTACGCCGAGAGCAATGAAGAGACGTACGCCGAGATGGAGCAGGAGGTGATCCCGGGACTGTTCTGATCGCCGGCTGTGATTCCCAGCCGCACGCCCTGACGCACTTCCCCGGCGCCAGGTCGAGCGGATGGGGATCAGAGCCCGCGACCTCGCCCCGTCATCATGGACATCCGCGACATCCACACCCCCGTTCTCCTCGAGCGCTGCGCCGAGCTGCTCGCCCCCGCCCTCCAGCGCGAGGGCGCGGTCTTCGTCGACGCGACGCTCGGCATGGGCGGCCACTCCGAGGCGTTCCTCGAGCGCTTCCCGACGGCCCGGCTGATCGGACTCGACCGGGACACCGATGCGCTGCGCATCGCGGGGGAGCGCCTCGCGCGCTTCGAGGGGCGCACCACTTTCGTGCACACGGTCTACGACGGCATCGCCGCGGCCGTGGCTTCGGCCGGCGTGCAGAAGGTCGACGGCATCCTGTTCGATCTGGGCGTCTCCTCGCTCCAGCTCGACGAGGCCTCCCGCGGCTTCGCCTACGCCCAGGACGCGCCGCTCGACATGCGCATGGACCAGACCTCCGGCGTCACTGCCGCCGAGGTGCTCGCCACCTACGGCGAGGGCGACCTGCGCCGCATCTTCGAGCGTTACGGCGAAGAGAAGCTCGCCGGACGCTATGCCCGCGCGATCATCGCCGCCCGCCAGCAGGCTCCGCTGGAGCGCTCCGGGCAGCTGGTCGACGTGCTGCAAGCGGCGACGCCCGCGGCCGTCCTGCGGGAGCGGCACCCCGCCAAGCGTGTCTTCCAGGCGCTGCGCATCGAGGTCAACGCCGAACTGTCCGTCCTCGAACGCGCGATCCCCGCGGCGTTGTCGGTCCTCGGTGTCGGCGGCCGCATCGTCGTGCTGTCGTACCAGTCGCTCGAGGACCGCCTGGTCAAGCGCGTGTTCGCCGAGGCCTCGGCATCCACCGCCCCCCGCGGACTGCCCGTCGAGCTTCCCGAGCACGCGCCGAAGTTCCGGTTGCTCGTGCGCGGGGCCGAACTCGCCGGCGACGACGAACGCGCGGCGAACCCGCGCGCCACCCCCGTGCGACTGCGCGCGGCCGAGAGGATCCAGGAGGACGCATGAGCGCTCCCCAGACCATCGACGCGTCCTTCCTGCCGGAGTTCCCCGTCCCGGTGCGCGAGCCGCGGCGCCTGCACGTCGTGGACGCCCCCGCCCGCCGGCGCGTGCCGCGCCGCGCGTTCGGCGTCATCGCGGTGCTGGGGGCCGTGATGATCGCGCTCGTGCAGATGGGCCTGTCGATCCTCACCACGCAGAGCTCGTTCGAGATCGCCTCGCTCACGCAGCAGCAGCGCGACCTGACGTACCAGAAGCAGATCCTGTACGACGAGGTCGCGGGCTTGAACTCGCCGCAGTACCTCGCCGCCAACGCCGCCGCACTCGGCATGGTCATCGACGAGACGCCGACGTACCTGCGCCTGAGCGACGGCGCCGTGATCGGCGCCGGGAAGCCCGCCGAGGGGGCCTCGTCGGTGGATGCCATGGGCCGGGGATCGGTGCGCAACGCCCTGATCTCGGGCGTCCCGCTGGTCACCGACCCGAAGAAGGCCGCCGAGCCCGCTCCCGCCGCCCAGGCGGGAGACGCCGCCGCCGGGACCACCCCCGTCACGGACGGAACGACTCCGGCCACGGGTTCGGCGACACCCCCTCCGATCAGCGACGGTCTGCCGACGCCCGCGACACGATAAGCCCATGACGACGACACTCTCCCGCTCCCCGCGGCGTCGCACCGTGATCGCGCTGGCGGTCGTGCTCATCGTCCTGATCGCCTTCGTCGTCCGCCTCGTGGACATCCAGGTCGTCAACGCCCGCGAGCACGTGGACGACTCGCTGGCGATGGGCCTGCAGAACTCCCGCACCGAGTACGCCTCGCGCGGGGCGATCGTCGACGAGAACGGGGTGACGCTCGCCTCGAGCGTCCACCGCTACGACGTCGAGATCGATCCGCACCTCGCCGTGCAGGGCGTCGCCGACCGCAGCGGAGACGACGTCGACGCCACGCGGACCTGGCCCGAGATCGCCGCGCAGATCGCGGCGATCACCGGGCAGGATGCCGCCGCCGTCGAGAAGATCGTCACCGACGCCGTCGCGGAGAACCCCGACTCGCAGTGGGCGCAGATCACCAAGGACGTCTCGACCGAGCAGTACCGCGCCCTCGCGGAGCTCGGACTGCCGTTCTTGAGCTTCCCGCCGCAGGCGGGGCGCGTGTACCCGGACGGTGCCGTGGGCGGCAACCTCATCGGCTTCGTCGGCAGCGACGGCCAGGCCCTGGCGGGTCTGGAGTTGGCTGACAACGACTGCCTCTCGTCGCAGAACGGCAAGGTCGTCTACCAGCGGGGCCGTGACGGCGTCGTGCTGCCGGGCACCGAGGTCGAGACCGAACCCGCCGTCGACGGCGGCACCCTCAAGCTCACGATCGACCGCGACCTGCAGTGGTACATGGGCCAGCTCATCGCCGAGCAGGTGCAGAACACCGGGTCGCTGCGCGGCACGATCACCGTCGTGGAGGCGAAGACCGGCAAGGTGCGCGCGCTGGCGGAGTACCCCACCGTCGACCCCAACGACCCCACGTCCACGCCCGCCGCCGATAGGGGCAGCAACGCCTTCTCGAGCCCCTTCGAGCCCGGGTCGACCTTCAAGGCCCTCACCGCCGCGATCGGCCTGGACAGCGGATCGTTCACCACCGACACGACGGTCACCGCGTCCTCGCGCGAAACCCTGGGCGGCGACGCGCGGGTCTCCGACTCGTTCTCGCACCCGGCGAACAACTACACGCTCACCGGTGTCCTCATCGACTCCTCGAACGTGGGTATCTCCAAGTTCGGCGAGAAGATCCCGAGGGACACCCGGTACGACTACCTGCAGAAGTTCGGGCTCGGGACCCCCAGCGCCATCGGCTTCCCCGGCGAGTCCGGCGGCATCCTTCACCCGGCCGACAAGTGGGACGATCAGACGTTCTACAACACGACCTTCGGACAGGGACTCTCGGTGACCGTTCCCCAGCTCGTCGGGGCGTACCAGACGATCGCCAACGGGGGAGTGCGGATGCCGCTCTCTCTCGTCGAGAGCTGCACGGCCGCCGACGGCACCGTCACCGATGTCCCCTCCGCCGAGGGGCAGCGCGTGGTCTCGGCCGACACCGCCTCGAAGGTCTCGCTCATGCTGGAGAACGTGGCGACCCAGGGCACGCTCGCCTCGCAGGTCGCCGTCCCCGGCTACCGGGTCGCGATCAAGACCGGTACGGGTGAGAAGACCGACCCCGACACGGGCGCGTACAAGCCCGACGCGTACTTCACGACCATGATCGGCTTCGCACCCGCGGACGACCCGCAGTACATCGTCGCGGTCAACCTCGATGAACCGCGAACGGTAAAGTCGTCTGCGGCCACGGCTCCCGCCTTCCAGAAGGCCCTCACCCAGGTGTTGAAGAACTACCGGGTGATCCCGTCCGGAACCACGACCCCCGAACTGCCCAAGTTCGGCTGAGACACCGGATGCCGGTCTCCCCCCGACACGGAAAGGGCGTCCGTACACAGCAATGATCTCCTCCAGCCTCTCCCACATCGCCGCCGTGCTCGGCGGCCGTCTGGTCCTGCGCGGCGACGACACCCCCGACACCGTCGTGGACGGTGACGTCGACACCGACTCGCGCCTCATCGAGCCCGGCGGCATCTTCGTCGCCAAACCCGGCGAGACGACCGACGGACATCTGTTCGTCCCGGCCGCGATCGAGCGCGGCGCGGCACTGGCCCTCGTCGAGCGCGAACTCGACGATCCCGTCACCCAGATCGTCGTCGACGACGTGGTCACCGCTCTCGCCGATCTCGCCCGCGACGTCGTCGCACGCGTGCGTGCGACGGGCGATCTGCGGATCGTCGGCATCACGGGCTCCAACGGCAAGACGACGACGAAGAACCTCCTCGCGCGCATCCTGCGGGACGAGGGCGCCACGGTCTCGCCCCGCGCCTCTTTCAACAACGAGGTCGGCGCGCCGCTCACGATGCTGCGGGTGACCGAGGACACTCGGTTCCTCGTCAGCGAGTTCGGCGCGAGTGCGCCGGGGGCGATCGCCCACCTCGCGGGCCTGGTCACCCCCGACATCGGGGTCGTGCTCATGGTCGGCATGGCACACGCCGGCGGCTTCGGGGGCATCGAGTCGACCTTCCACGCCAAGAGCGAGCTCGTGCGCGCGACCCGCGAGGGCGGCCTCGCCGTCCTCAACGCCGACGACCCGCGCGTGTCGGCAATGGAGCCCCTCGCCCGCGAGCGCGGCCTCGACGTGCGCTGGTTCGGCCGCGGAGACCGCGCGACCGTGCGGGCCGTCGACGTCGAGGTCTCGGCATCCGGCACGCGCGCCCACCTCGTCATCGACGGAGAAGAGCACACGCTGACGCTGCGCGTTCTCGGCGAGCACCACGTCATGAACGCCCTCGCCGCGATCGCCGCGGCCACGGCGCTCGGCGTCACGGCGGCGGATGCCATCGCGCGCCTGGAGACCGTCGAGATCGCCGAGCGGTGGCGCATGCAGCCGCTCGGTTCCGACCGCGTGCGGATCATCAACGACGCGTACAACGCCAGCCCCGACTCGATGTCGGCGGCTCTGCGGACGCTCGCGCAGATCACCGGTCCCGACGAGCGCACGGTCGCGGTGCTCGGGGCGATGAGCGAGCTGGGCGAGTACGCCGACGAGGAGCACGACCGGGTCGGGCTCCTCGCGGTGCGACTGCGCATCCAGCGCATCGTCGTCGTGGGGCAGGAGGCGCGCCGCATGTACCTCGAGGCGATCGCCCAGGGCTCGTGGGACGGCGAGGCCGTCTTCTTCCCGGATGCCGACGCCGCCTACGACTACCTCGTGGGTGAGCTGCACGACGGCGACCGCGTGCTGGTGAAGTCGTCCAACTCCGCCGGGCTGCGGTTCCTCGGCGACCGTCTGGGAGAATCGTACGCGTGAGATCACTTCTGACATCCGCGGGGATCTCGCTCGCCTTCACCCTGTTCCTCACACCGGTGTTCCTCCGGGGGTTCCGGAAGTGGGGTTGGGGACAGGTCATCCGCACGCCCGAGAACGTGCACAACCCCTCGCACGGGGCCAAGCGCGGCACGCCCACCATGGGCGGCACGATCTTCATCGCCGGAACGATCATCGGGTACCTCATCGGCGCCTACGCCGGCAACAATCCGCCCACCGTGTCGGGTCTGCTGGTCCTCTGGCTCATGCTGGGCTTCGGTGTCGTCGGCTTCATCGACGACTACATGAAGGTCCGGTTCCAGAACAGCCTCGGCCTGTCGGGCTGGCGGAAGATCGCCGGTCAGGTGCTCGTGACGGTGCCCTTCGCGATCGTCGCCCTGAACTTCCCGAACGCGTTCGGCCAGACGCCGGCGTCGGGGTACATCTCGATCTTCCGCGACATCCAGGTGCTGTCGCTGTTCGCGCTCGGGCCGATCCTCGGGTGGCTGCTCTACCTGGCCTGGATCTCGCTCATCGGCACCGCGGCCTCCAACTCGGTCAACGTCGCCGACGGTCTGGACGGTCTGGCGGCGGGGTCGGGGATCTTCGTCGTCGGGGCGTACAGCCTCATGGCCTTCTGGCAGAACAAGCAGATGTGCGCGGACGTGCTCGACCCGTCGGTGCAGGCCGGCTGCTACGCCGTCCGCGACCCCTTCGACCTCGCGATCGTGTCCGCCTCGTTCGTGGGCGCGCTCGTGGGCTTCCTGTGGTGGAACGCGCCGAAGGCGAAGGTCTTCATGGGCGACTGCGGGTCGATGGCGATCGGCGGCGTGATCGCCGCCCTCGCGATCCTCACCCGCACCGAGCTGCTCCTCGTGCTCATCGCCGGCGTCTACGTCATCGCGTCGGGCTCGGTGATCCTGCAGCGGGCGTACTTCAAGATCACGCGCGGCAAGCGGATGTTCCTGATGAGCCCCCTGCACCATCACCTCGAGATGCGGGGGTGGCCCGAGGTCACCATCGTCGTGCGGATGTGGATCATCGCGGGCCTGCTCGCCGTCTCGGGCGTGGGCTTCTTCTACGTGGAATGGCTGGCTCGGGTATGAGCGCCGAGCGGGTGGCATCCCTGCACAGCTGGTACGCCGAGTGGAAGGGACTCCGGGTCGCCGTTCTCGGCCTGTCGGTGACCGGCTTCTCGGCCGCGGACACCCTCGCCGAGCTCGGCGCGGACGTGCTCGTCGTCACCGCGAAGGCCGACCAGGAGTACTCCCGGCTGCTGCCGGTCATCGGCGCCGCGCTCCACGTCGGCCCGCTCGACGCCGTCCCGGCCGTGCTGAGCGACTTCGCGCCCGACGTCGTTCTCGCCTCGCCGGGCTTCCCCCCGTCGCACCCGCTCATCGCGTGGGCGCAGGCGAGCGGCATCCCGCTGTGGGGAGACGTCGAGCTGGCCTGGCGCGTGCGCGACAAGGTCGTGCGACCCGACGGGCGTCCCGCCGACTGGATCCTCATCACCGGGACCAACGGCAAGACCACCACGACGCGTCTGACCGCCGAGATGCTCGTCGCCGGTGGGCTCCGCGCCGCACCGGTCGGCAACATCGGCACCCCGGTCCTGGACGCCGTGCGCGACCCGGCCGGTTTCGACGCGCTCGTCGTCGAGCTCTCCAGCCACCAGCTCTGGTACCTGAACCTGCAGACGGGGCCCGACGCGCTCTCTCCGCACGCCGCGGTGTGCCTGAACCTCGCCGACGACCACCTCGAGTGGCACGGGAGCTTCGCCGCCTACCGCGACGCGAAAGCCGGGGTCTACGCCCGCACCCGCGTGGCCTGCGTCTACAACAAGGCCGACGATGCCACCCGCGAGATGGTCGAGGATGCCGAGGTCGTCGAGGGCGCCCGCGCCATCGGTTTCGATCTGGGTGTCCCCGGCCCGAGCGACCTCGGCCTCGTCGACGGCATCCTCGTCGATCGCGCGTTCCTCGAGGAGCGCGCGACCTCGGCGCTCGAGCTCACGACCGTCGCGGACCTCGCGGAGCAGGGATTGGCGGCCCCGCACGTGGTGTCCAACATCCTGGCGGCCAGCGCGCTGGCGCGCTCGCTCGGCGTGGCGCCCGCCGACATCCACGACGCGCTCGATCGCTTCCGCCTCGACCCCCATCGCATCCAGGTCGTCGCCGCGCACCGCGGGATCACGTGGGTCGACGATTCCAAGGCGACGAATCCGCACGCCGCGGGCTCGTCGCTGGCGGCCTACCCGGGTGCGGTGTGGGTCGTGGGCGGTCTGCTCAAGGGCGTCGACGTCGCCGAGCTCGTGCGGACGCGCGGCGCAGCCGCCCGGGCCGCGATCGTCATCGGAACCGAGCGCGGCGACATCGTGGCCGCGTTCGAGCGACACGCCCCCGCGGTTCCCCTCTTCGAGGTCGACCACACCCAGACTGAAGACGTCATGGCACGGGTCGTCGAACTGGCGGCCGACGTGGCCCGGGACGGAGACACCGTGCTCCTGGCCCCCGCGGCGGCGTCGCTCGATCAGTTCGTCTCCTACTCCGACCGGGGCGAGAGATTCGCCGAGGCGGTGCGGGCGTGGATCGCCGGCCAGGACGACGGATCGGCTCGACGGCAGGACTAGGGGGACACCGCGTGACCACCACGGCACCCCCTCCCCATCAGGCGCCCGAGGACGAGCCCGCTCGCCGCGGGCTGTCCGCGCGCGTCTCGCTCGGCCGTGCCTTCCAGCCGGTACCCAGCGAGTTCCTTCTCATCGCCTCGGCGGCACTCCTGCTCACGGGCTTCGGCCTGGTCATGGTGCTGTCGGCGACGTCCGCGCTGGACGGCGGCCAGAACCCCTTCGACCACGTGCTGAAGCAAGGCATCTTCGCGGTCGTCGGCATCCCGTTGATGTTCGTGCTCAGCCGGGCGCCGATGCTGTTCTGGAAGCGCATCGCGTGGCCCGTGCTGATCTTCGCGACACTCTTCCAGCTGCTGGTCTATGTTCCGGGCCTGGGAATCGAGTCCTACGGCAACCGCAACTGGGTGCAGATCGCCGGGTTCCAATTCCAGCCCGCCGAGTTCCTCAAGCTCGCCCTGGCGCTGTGGATGGCGGCGGTGCTCTACCGCAAGCGTCGGCTGCTGACGTCGTGGAAGCACGTGTTCATCCCGGTCGTGCCCGTGGCCGTGCTCGTGATCGGGACGGTGCTCGGTGGCAAGGACCTCGGCACCGTGATGATCCTGGTGCTCGTGGTGCTGGGCGCCCTGTTCTTCGCCGGCATCAAGCTGCGCATGTTCATCGTGCCCGCGGTGCTCTCGCTGGTCGTGGTGCTCGTCTCGGCGCTCGGCAGCGAGAACCGCATGGCGCGCATCGCGAGCCTCTTCGACCCCGATGACGCCTCGTGCTACTACACCTCGTGCTACCAGTCGCTGCACGGGGTGTGGGGGCTGGCCAGCGGAGGACTGCTCGGACTCGGTCTGGGCAACTCGAAAGAGAAGTACGACTGGCTCCCCGCGGCGGCCAACGACTACATCTTCGCGATCATCGGCGAGGAGCTGGGTCTGATCGGATGCCGC
>NZ_CAKKMM010000113.1:0-11022 GCF_918698205.1 Microbacterium sp. Bi128
GCTTCACGCCCGCCTGGATGGCGCCGGCGACGACGTCCAGGAGGGCCGCCTCGCCGGCGCGGTGTCCCTCGACGCGAGTGAGTCCCTGGCGGTTGGCCCAGCGTCCGTTGCCGTCCATCACGATCGCGACGTGCTCCGGCACCGCGCCCTTCGGGAAGGCCGGCGGGTACTCCCCCGTCCAATCGAGCGGGCGATAGGGGACGGCGTCGCGGTGGGTGTACGGCTTCGGGGTCATCGACTCGATTCCAGGTGCGAGAGGGAACGGATGCCGCGCTCCAGGTGGAACTGCGCGTACGCGGCGACGAGGCCGGAGGCGGCCGCGGTGGTGCGGTCCGGCGCGGCATCCACGACGTCCCACTCTCCCGCGATGAGCGAGCGCAGCAGGTCGACGGTGTCGCGCGCGACCCGCGGCGAACCGGCGGGTGCGCACGCGGAGCACACGACCCCGCCCATCTGCGCGAGGAAGAAGTCGTGGTCGCCGACGGTTCCGCAGCGGGCGCATTCGCCCAGGCCCGGGGCCCAGCCCGACAGTGCCATCGCGCGCAAGAGGTACGAATCGAGCACGCTCCGCGATGCGTGGTCGCCGCGCGCCAGTGCCCGCAAGCCCCCCACCAGCAGCAGGTACTGCTGCGGCGTGGCCTCGGCCTCGTTGAGACGATCGGCCGTCTCGACCATGGCGCTGGCGGTGGTGTACCGGTCGTAGTGCACCGCGATGTCGGCGCCGTACGAGCCGAGGGACTCGGCCTGCTGCACGATGTCGAGGTTCCGACCGCGATAGAGCTGGACGTCGGCCACCATGAAGGGCTCGAGCCGCGAACCGAAGCGCGACGACGTGCGGCGCACGCCCTTCGCGACGGCGCGGATCTTGCCGTTGCGGCGGCTGAGGAGGGTGACGATGCGGTCCGCCTCCCCCAGTTTGTGGGTACGCAGGACCACGACTTCGTCGCGGTAGGTGGGCACAGTCCATTATCGGCCCGCCGTCCCGGGAGTGGCCTGCGCGGCGCGCACGGTCGGGCGTCACGGAGCCGGAGAATGGATGCCGTGAACCCGCCCGTCTTCATCATCCCGCTGTGGGCCGACCTCATCGCGGTCGGACTCGGCGGTGTGCAGGGAGCCCTGTTCGCCTCCGGATTCCAGGGACAGCGGCGGCTCGACCTGCTCGGCGTCGCGATCATCGGCATCCTGCTGGGGATGGGCGGCGGTCTCATCCGCGACCTGCTGCTCGGCCTGACTCCCGCGACCTTGCAGAACAACTGGTACCTGATCACCGCGACCGTCGCCTCGCTCGTGGGGATGCTGCTGTCGGGCATCTTTCAGCGCTTGAACCGGGCGATCATCATGCTCGACGCCGTCGTCATCGGTCTCTTCGGCGCGTTCGGCACCTCCAAGGCGCTCGCGCTCGGACTCCCCGCGGTGCCGGCGGTGTTCGTCGGGGTGATCGCCGCGGTCGGCGGCAGCGTGCTGCGCGACGTGCTCATGGGGCTCCCCGTCGCGATCATGCACGTCGGCTCGCTCTACGCGGTCGCGGCGGGCGGCGGCTGCGCGGTGCTGGCCACGACGGCGGCGTTCGGCGTCCCCCTCCCGATTGCCGCGGTCATCGGCGTCGCGGTCACCACCGTGATCCGCGTGCTCGCCGTGCTCTTCGACCTCTCGCTCCCCGAGCAGCGCAAGCTCTACCGGCGCAAGGTCGCCGTCGAGACGACCGGCATCCCGATCATCCGGGTGAACGACCCCAAGTGAGGCGGTGGCACCTCACGCTCGTATGACTGTGACCTCGTCGCCGACGCGGATCGTGCCGCCCCCGTCGACCGGCAGCAGCAGGATGCCGAGTGTCGGCGTCGCCTGACCGAATTGCGACGTGAGCACGCGGAGCAGGCGAGCATCCCGAACACCCGTGTCGGGGTTGGCGGTGATCGCCGCGCACCGCTCGATCGGCTTCTGCACGGTGAAGGCCACGTCGCCGATGCGCAGGGTGCCCGCCCACTCGAGCTCCTCCCACGGCGCCGTCCCCGCGAGGACGACGTTGGAGCGGAAGCGGCGATCGTCGACGGGCGCGGGGACCGCGGCATCCACATCGGCGACGGAGGCCGCACCGTGCAGCGACACGTATCCCTGCGGTCGGTCCTGGAACCGCGACGTGCGGCCGTCCCCGACGAACGCGAACGGCAGGACGCCCTCCTCCTCGAGCAGGCGGGCGTCGGGGGTGGTGCGCAGGTACGCCGTGACCGCCGCGGCGAGCTCGGCGCGGCCCGCCGGGTCGTCGATGTCGGCGTCCACGTCGATGTCATCGACGCGCAGCCGCACGTGACGCGCCGCGTCGTCGTACGCCACAGCGATCCGCGCGAGCGACGGGACGCCCATGAGCGCGAGCCCGCGGCTCTTCGGCCACACGGTGTCGTCGGGTGACTCCACGTCGGCGAACGCGAACGCCAACGACCGGTCGCCCTTCACCCGTCCATCGGGCTGCACGACGAGCTCGTCGCGACGCTCGGGCGTGAAGCCCTTCACGGGATAGCGGTAGAGGGCCTCGACGCGGATCACGGCCCCATCCTCGCATCCCGGGAGAACGCCGAAGCGCCGCCGACCGCGGGGTCGACGGCGCTTCGAGGCGACTCAGACGGCGGCGAGGGCGCCGGAGCGCTCGCGCGTGCGGATCGCGCGGTTCACTCCCGACACGATGGCCTTCAGCGACGCGGTGGAGATGTCGTTGTCGATGCCGACGCCCCACAGGCGCTGGTCGTCGACCTGCAGCTCGATGTACGCCGCGGCCTGCGCATCACCGCCCGAGCTGAGGGCGTGCTCGACGTAGTCGTACAGCGTCACCTCGATGCCCTGGGCGCGCACGATCTCGAGGAACGCCGCGACCGGGCCGTTGCCGACCGCCGAAGCGGGCTGCGCCGCCTCGCCGTCGCGCAGCGTGACCTCGAGCGAGACGTCGCCCGACATGTCGCTCGACGAGCGCGTCGACAGCAGCTCGAAGCGGCCCCAGCGCTGGTCGTCGTCCTTCGTCGGCAGGTACTCGTCGGTGAAGATGTCCCAGATCTGGGCGCTCGAGACCTCGCCGCCCTCGGCGTCGGTGCGCGTCTGCACGACCCCGGAGAACTCGATTTGCAGCTTGCGCGGCAGATCCAGCGCGTGGTCGGCCTTCAGCAGGTAGGCGACACCGCCCTTGCCGGACTGCGAGTTGACGCGGATCACGGCCTCGTAGGAACGGCCGAGGTCCTTCGGGTCGATGGGCAGGTACGGCACGGCCCATTCGATGTCGTCGATGTGCTTGCCCTCGGCGGCCGCGCGGGCCTCCATCGACTCGAAGCCCTTCTTGATGGCGTCCTGGTGCGATCCGCTGAAGGCGGTGAACACGAGGTCGCCGGCCCACGGGCTGCGCTCGGGGACGGGCAGCTGGTTGCAGTACTCGACGGTGCGCTTGACCTGGTCGATGTCGCTGAAGTCGATCTGCGGGTCGATGCCCTGCGTCAGCATGTTCACGCCCAGCGCGACCAGGTCGACGTTTCCGGTGCGTTCCCCGTTGCCGAACAGGCACCCCTCGATGCGGTCGGCGCCGGCCATGTAGCCGAGCTCGGCCGCAGCCACTGCGGTACCGCGGTCGTTGTGCGGGTGCAGCGAGAGGATGACGTTCTCGCGGTGGTTCAGGTGCCGCGACATCCACTCGATCGAATCGGCGTAGACGTTGGGCGTGGCCATCTCGACCGTGGCGGGCAGGTTCAGGATGACCTTGCGCTCCGGCGTCGGCTGGAAGACCTCGAGCACCTCGTTGCAGATGCGCAGCGCGAACTCGAGCTCGGTGCCGGTGTAGCTCTCGGGCGAGTACTCGTAGAACACCTGCGTCTCGGGGATCGTCGCCTCGTACTTCTTGCACAGGCGCGCCCCCTCGAGGGCGATGTCGACGACGCCCTGCTGGTCGGTGCGGAACACGACCTCACGCTGCAGGACGGAGGTGGAGTTGTACAGGTGCACGATGGCCTGCTTGGCGCCGGCGATCGACTCGTACGTGCGGGCGATGAGGTGCTCGCGCGCCTGCGTCAGCACCTGGATCGTGACGTCGTCGGGGATCAGGTCTTCTTCGATCAGCTGACGGACGAAGTCGAAGTCGGTCTGGCTGGCGCTCGGGAAGCCGACTTCGATCTCTTTGTAGCCCATCTTCACGAGCAGGTCGAACATGACGCGCTTGCGCTCGGGGCTCATCGGATCGATGAGGGCCTGGTTGCCGTCGCGCAGGTCGACGGCGCACCAGCGGGGCGCGGTCTCGATGCGCGTGCTCGGCCACGTGCGGTCGGGCAGGTCGACCCGGATCTGCTCGTGGAAAGGACGGTACTTGTGCACCGGAGCGGAAGTGGGCTTCTGGGTGTTCTTCATGATGTGTCGCTTCTTTAGATTCGTTCGGTGGGGCCGACGACGATCTCCGCGACGAGGAAGGCCCTTAGAACGAGGACTCGTCGCGGCAGCTAAGAAGAAGCAGGCCACCGAAGCGCATGCTGCGATCGTAGCACCCGCCCGAACCACGGCCCGCTCACGGGAGCAGCGCGACCTTTCCCCCCGGGTGCCCCTGCATCACGAACGTCACGGCCTCGACGGCGTCGACGAGCGGGAAGGTGCGGGCGATGGGGACCTCCAGATCCCCGGATGCCGCGAGTTCGAGGACGCGGGCGCGGGCGATGTCTCGGAACCGCGCGCTCTCGGGGCGTGCGCCGGCGATCCACAGGATGCCGTCTGACTCGGCGCGCTGCGGCGAGACGATCGTGACGATGCGGTCGCGTTCGGTGACGAGGGCGACCGAGACGTCGATCGCCTCGTCGGTGCCCGCGGCATCCCACGCGGCGACGACCGGCTCTCCGCCGGCCGCATCGAGAACGCGCTCCCGCAGCCCCTCGCCGTACGCGACCGGGATGCCGCCGTACTGCCGCACCCGCGCGGCTGAGGACTCGGATTCCGGGCCGACGGTGCCGATCACCCGGATGCCGAGCACTCGGGCCTGCTGCAGCAGGCTCACGCCGACGGCGCCCGCAGCAGCGTGCAGCAGGACGGTGTCGCCGGCCGCGGCGCGGGTGACCTGGATCATCTCGGCGGCCGTGGTCCCGGCCAGCAGCAGGTTCGCGGCCTCGGCGTGGGACAGCGTCCCGGGCTTGGCGAAGACGTCCCGTGCGGGGACGGTGAGTTCGGTGGCGTACGCGCCCTGGACGCGGAAGGCCACCACTTCGTCGCCGACGCTCAGCGGCCCGGAGCCGCCGACGGCGTCCGGCCCGACGGCGGCGATCTCACCCGAGAGTTCGTATCCGATCGGCGTCGGGAAGGTGGCGCCGGGCCGCGCGGCGGCGACGTGTTTGGCATCCGCGGGGTTGATTCCGGCGGCGCGGACACGGATCGTCACCTCGCCGGGGCCCGGGGCCGGCACCTCGATTTCGTCGAACGTCCAGTTCTCGACCGGTCCCGGCTCCCAAGCCCGCCACTGCTGCGCCATCGTCGTCGTCCTTTCGCCGGTGTGCCGGGGGTCAGAACCCGAGGCGACCGAGCTGTTTGGGGTCGCGCTGCCATTCCTTGGCCACGCGCACGTGGAGCGACAGGTATACCCGGCTCCCTACCAGCGGTTCGATCCCCTTGCGCGCCCGCGCACCGACGTCCGCCAAGCGGGATCCCTTGCGTCCGATGATGATCGCCTTCTGGCTGTCGCGCTCGACGATGATGCTCGCGAAGACGTCGGTCAGGTCGCTGTCCTCGCGAGCGGACACGTCGTCGACCGTCACCGCGATCGAGTGCGGCAGTTCATCCCGCACGCCGTCGAGGGCGGCTTCGCGGATGATCTCGGCGATCCGATCCTCGAGCGACTCATCGGTCACGACGTCGTCGGGATACAGCGCGGGGCCCACGGGCATGAGCGCGAGCAGCTCGTCGCTCAGCACGTCGAGCTGGTCGTTCGTGACCGCGGAGAGCGGGATGACGGCATCCCAGTCCTCGCGCAGTGCATCGACCTCGACGAGACGTTCGGTGATCTGCTCGCGCGTGGCGGCGTCGGTCTTGGTCACCAGCGCGACCTTCTTCGCGCGGGGGTACCCCGACAGGGACTCGGCGATGCGTCGGTCGCCCGGCCCCACCTTCTCCGTCGCCGGCGCGCAGAACGCGATCACGTCGACGTCGCCCAGAACCTGCTCGACGAGGTCGTTGAGGCGCTGTCCGAGCAGCGTGCGCGGGCGATGGATGCCGGGAGTGTCGACGACGACGAGCTGACCCCCCGGGCGGTTGACGATGCCGCGGATCGCGCGGCGGGTGGTCTGTGGCTTGTCGCTCGTGATGGCGACCTTCTCGCCCACGAGGGCGTTCGTGAGCGTCGACTTGCCCACGTTGGGCCGCCCGACGAAGGTCACGAAGCCGGATCGGTTGTCGCTCATCTGTCGTTCCTCTCGCGACCGGAACCCGCAGGCGCCGCGTCGTCGTCTTCGTCTTCTTCGGCTCGTTCGACGATGACCGTCGCGATACCGCGATTGCGTCCGCGCGAAGCCCCGCCCGTCATGACCAGGCCGGAGTGCTCGGCGGTCGCGCCGGGCTGCGGGATGCGTCCGAGGGCCTTGCCCAGGAGTCCGCCGATGGAGTCGACGTCCTCATCGTCGAGCTCGAGACCGAACAGGTCGCCGACCTCGTCGAGTCCGAGGCGGGCGCTCACGCGGAACCGTCCGTCGTCGAGCGGCACGATCTCGGTCGACGGGGCGTCGTACTCGTCAGAGATCTCGCCCACCAGTTCTTCGATGAGGTCTTCGAGAGTGACCAGCCCCGCGACGCCGCCGTATTCGTCGACCGCGAGGCAGACGTGCACGGCATCCTTCTTCATCTGCTGCAGCAGCGTCTCGGCCTTCATGGACTCGGGGACGAAGACCGCCGGGCGCGCGATCCGACGAATCGGCGCGTCGCGCCACCCGGCCTCGTCGCCGAACCCGAACTGGACGAGGTCCTTCAGGTACAGCATCCCGACGATGTCGTCCGCGTCGTCGTCGGCGAGGGGCATCCGCGAGACGCCCTTCTCGAGGAACAGCGCGAGGGCTTCGCGCGAGGTCGCCGCGGCATCCACCGTCACCATGTCGGTCCGCGGCACCATGACCTCGCGGACGTAGCGGTCGGTGAAGTCGAAGACCGAGTGGATCAGCTCGCGGTCGTCCTGTTCGATGAGCTCGTTCTCGGCCGCCTCGTCGATGATGCTGAGCAACTGCTCTTCCGATGCGAACGAGGTCGAGTGCGAGACGCCCGGTGTGATCCGGTCGCCGACGGCCACGAGCCCGTGGGCCAGGGGGCCGAGCAGGATGCGCATGCCGCGGATGACGGGGGCGCCGCCGCGGAGAAGTCCGGTCGCATGATGGCGTCCCACCGCGCGGGGGCTGGCGCCGACCGCGACGAACGAGATCCCCGTCATGAGGACGGCCGCGGCGGCCACGGCGAGGCCGATGTTGTCGAAGAGCAGCATGAACGCCGCCGCGACGAGCACGGCCGCGGTCGTCTCGGACAGCACGCGGATGAAGACGACGGCGGTGACGTGCGCGCTCGGGTCCTCGGCGATGCGCTGAAGCGATCGCGCGTTGCGACCGGACGAACCGAGCTCGGCGAGGTCGGCGCGCGAGGTGACGCCCAGGGCCGCTTCGGAGGCGGCCATGAAGCCACCGAAGGCGACGAGGAGGAATGCCGCGACGAGGAGGAGGGCCTCGGTCATGCGTGGCGGCGACGCTCGACGGCCTGGAAACCGGTGATGAGCTCGCGCTGGAGTCCGAACATCTCGCGCTCCTCGTCAGGTTCGGCGTGATCGAAACCGAGGAGGTGGAGGAGCCCGTGGGTGGTGAGGAGGATCAGTTCGTCCTGCGTCGAGTGCTTCGCCGTGACCGCCTGGGTCTCGGCGACCGCCGGGCACAGCACGATGTCGCCGAGGAGCCCCGCGGGGGTGGGCGCATCCTCGGTGCCGGGCCGCAGCTCGTCCATCGGGAAGCTCAGGACGTCGGTCGGACCCGGCTCGTCCATCCACTGCACGTGCAGCGACTCCATGGCGCCCTCGTCGACGAGCACGATCGCAACGTCGGCGTCGGGGCTGACGTGCAGCTCCGAGAGGTTGTACTCCATCAGGCGCAGCAGCACCTGCTCGTCGACCTCGTGGCCGGATTCGTTGTTGATCTCGATCGTCATGAGCGGTTTCGTCTCGGGAGGTGATCGCGCGGACCCGCGGGGCGGGCCGCGCCGCGGCGTTCGGCACGGGTGGCGAGTTCGGAGGCCTCGTCGCGTTCGCGGCGGGCCACGAGACGCTTCTCGTCGTACTCGCTGTACGCATCGACGATACGGCCGACGAGGGTGTGGCGCACGACGTCGTCGCTCGTGAGGTACGAGAAGTGGATGTCGTCGATGTCGCCGAGCACGCGCGTGACCAGGCGCAGGCCCGACGCGCCTTGCGGCAGGTCGATCTGCGTGATGTCGCCCGTGACCACCATGCGCGTGCCGAAACCCAGACGCGTGAGGAACATCTTCATCTGCTCGGGCGTGGTGTTCTGCGCCTCGTCGAGCACGACGAACGAGTCGTTGAGGGTACGCCCGCGCATGTACGCCAGCGGGGCGACCTCGATGGTTCCCGTCGCCATGAGCTTGGGGACGATGTCGGGGTCCATCATCTCGTTGAGGGCGTCGTAGAGCGGCCGCAGGTAGGGGTCGATCTTGTCGGTCAGCGTTCCCGGCAGGAATCCCAGGCGCTCGCCCGCCTCGACGGCCGGGCGCGTCAGGATGATGCGGCTGACCTCTTTGCGCTGCAGCGCCTGGACGGCCTTGGCCATCGCGAGATACGTCTTGCCGGTACCGGCCGGACCGATTCCGAAGACGATCGTGTTCTCTTCGATCGCGTCGACGTAGGCCTTCTGGCCCATGGTCTTGGGCCGGATGACCTTGCCGCGCGAGGACAGGATCGCCTCGCCGAGTACCTCGGACGGGCGCGGACCGCCGTCGGAGCGGAGGATGCGGCTGGAGTTCGAGACGTCGGCAGGGTCGAGGCCGTGACCGTTGCGCGTCATCGTCAGCAGTTCGTCGACGAGGCCGCGGGCCGCGGCGACGGCGGCGGCACCGCCCGAGATCGTGATCTCGTTGCCGCGCACGTGGACGTCGACATCGGGGTGCTCCTTCTCGACCACGCGCAAGAGGCGGTCCTGCGGTCCGAGGAGCTGCACCATCGCGACGCCGTCGGCGTACAGACGCTCGACGACGGGTTCTTCGGGGGAATCAGCCACCCAGGCTCTTTTCGTTCAGTCCGCCCGCGAGGACGTGGGCGTGTACGTGGAAGACGGTCTGACCGGCACCGGGGCCGGTGTTGAAGACGAGACGGAAGTCGCCGTCCGCATGTTCGGCGGCGACCGAATTGGCCAGGCCCACGATCTCGGTCAGCAGGTCGGGGTCGCCCGCGGCGAGTTCGACGACGTTGCGGTACTGCTCGGTCTTGGGGATCACGAGCAGGTGCACCGGCGCCTGCGGCGCGATGTCGCGGATCGCGAAGGCGTTCTCGGTCTCGGCCACGATCTCGGCGGGAATCTCGCCCTGGAGGATACGCGTGAAGATCGATGGCTCGGTCATGGCATCCAGTCTATCGACGGGGTGCGACACCGGGTCGGGCATGTGCCCCGGACGGGGCGCCGCCGTCACCAGCGGCCGGTCGCCGCCGAGAGGACCGAGATCGCCGCGGCTCCCGCGGTCGAGGTCCGCAGCACGGTGTCGCCGAGGCGCACGAGCCGGGCACCGGCGGCGCGCAGCGCCTCGAGTTCGTCCGGCGCGATTCCGCCCTCGGGTCCCACGACGAGCACGACGTCCCGCTCGTCGGAGAGAACGGATGCCACGACCGTGAGCCGCTCGGATGCCGACGGCTCGAGCACGAGGACGGTGGCCGCACCGGCCCGCTCGACGAGGTCGGCGAGGCGTGCCACGCCCTCGACCTCGGGGATCCACGCCCGGTGCGCCTGCTTCGCGGCCTCGCGCACGATCGTGCGCCAGCGCGCGAGTCCCTTGTCGGCCTTGGCATCCCACCGCGAGACGCTCCGCGCGGCCTGCCACGGTACGATCGCGTCGACCCCCAGTTCGGTGGCCGCCTGCACGGCGAGCTCGTCGCGGTCGCCCTTGGCGAGCGCCTGCACCAGCACGATGCGCGGCGACGGTGCGGGCAGCTCGGCGCGACCCGTGACGAGGACCGACACCTCTTTCGGTGCCACCGCGGTGGTCCGGCCCTCGAGCCACACCCCCCGTCCGTCGCCGAGGGTGACGGCCTCGTCCACGCGGACGCGGCGCACGGCGGCCGCGTGGTGCGCCTCGGGGCCCGTCAGCGTCACGACATCGCCCACGACGGCGGTCGCGGCGTCGTCGGTCACGAAGTGCAGCGCCACGGTCAGTGCCGGAAGCGGTCGCGGAACTTCGAGAACAGGCCCTGCTGGTGCTCGGCCAGACGCGGCTGGGGAGCCTTGGTGCGCTTGGCGAACTCCTCGATGAGCGCGCGCTCCTTGTGGTCGAGGCGCGTCGGTGTCACGACGTGTACGCCGACCTTCAAGTCACCGCGCTGGTTGCCGCGCAACGGCGTGATGCCGCGCCCCTTGATGGTGAGCACGTCGCCGGACTGCACGCCCGCGCGCACCTCGAGGTCGACGCTGCCGTCGAGCGACTCGATCGTCGTGTTGGTCCCCAGGATCGCGTCGGGCATCGAGACCTCCAGCGTGGCGAGCAGGTCGTCGCCCTCGCGGCTGAACGCTTCGTGCGGCTCGACCGTGATCTCGAGGTACAGGTCGCCGTTCGGTCCGCCGGCGGGCCCGACCTCGCCCGAACCGGGCAGCTGCAGGCGCAGGCCCGTCTCGACGCCGGCGGGGATGTCGACCGACACCGTGCGGCGCGCGCGCACGCGCCCCTGACCCTGGCAGGTGCCGCAGGGGTAGGGAATGGTCGTGCCGTGCCCCTGGCAGACGCTGCAGGGCTGGCTCGTCACGACGTTGCCGAGCAGGCTGCGGACCGTGCGCTGCACGT
>NZ_CAKKMM010000114.1:0-10981 GCF_918698205.1 Microbacterium sp. Bi128
GGGAAAGAGGGCTTGAAACCTGCGGATCAGCCGATGCGCCGCACCGAGGCGGTGGGGCGGGGCGGGGTCGTACTCTCGCGCACGATGAGTTGTGGTCGTTCCGATGAGAACCGGCGACCGGTCTCACCGGCGATCTCGTTGAGCAGGAGCTGCAGCCCGCGCCGACCGAGGCCGGCGAAATCCTGGTCGACCGTCGTGAGCGGGGGAGACCAGAGCGCCGCGAGCGGGTGGTCGTCGAATCCGGCGACCGAGATGTCGTCCGGCACACGGAGACCGGATGCCGTGATCCCACGGACGACGCCCATCGCGATCTCGTCGTTGCCGCAGAACACCGCGGTGACGGTTGGGTCTTCGGCGAGCCGACGGCCGATCTCGACACCCGAACGCGGGTCCCACGTCGCGTCGCTCAGCGGTGGGACGATCGCCCCTCGGCGCTTCAGCGCGCGTCGCCAGCCGGTCGTGCGCCCGTCCTCCCGGCGGGACGGCGGCACGCGCACGTGGTGGACGGTCGCGTGCCCGAGGTCGAGCAGGTGGTCGGTGAGCTCCTCGGCGGCCCGCGTCTCGTCGAGCACCGCTTGACGCAGCCCGGGCTCACGGACGCCCGAGAGCGCGACCACGGGGAGGGAGGCAGGGATGCGGCGGAGCGCCGCGACTCCGGGAGGGTCGAACTTCAGGACGCAGACCCCGGCGAGCGGCTGCGAGAGCGTCGCCGCGATCGCGCGGTCGATCTCGTCGTCGTCCGTGCTCTCGACGACGGTGATCATTACGGTGTAGTCCTCGGCCCGCGCCGCTTCCTCGATCCCGCGGATCGTCTCGGCGTAGCCGTACTGCGAGGTGTCGCCCGCGATGACCGCGATCACCTGCGCCTTGCGCGATGCCAGCACGCGGGCGGCGGCGCTGGGCCGGAACCCGAGCGCGGCGATGGCCGCGTCGACGGCCTCGCGCTTGGCGGCGCTCACCTTCGCCGCTCCGGTGAGCACGCGCGACACCGTCGGCACCGACACGCCGGCCCGCGCCGCCACGTCGGCGATCGTCGCCGGTTTCGTGCGGGAAGGGTCCATTGCGCTCCGTCTGTGCGCGGCGCCGGCCGTCACTTGACGGCGCCGCTGGTGATGCCCGAGATGATCTTGCGCTGCGCCACCATGAACGTGATCAGCAGCGGCAGGCTCATCAGGATGATGTACGCGAAGATCAGATGCCAATTCTGAAGGTAAAGACCCGCGCTGGCCACCTGATACAGGTTCAGCGGGAGCGTGTCGAGCCGGCCGCCCACGACGAACAGGGCGTAGAAGACGTCGTTCCAGATGTACAGGCAGATGAGGATCGTCGCCGTCGCGAGGACCGGCATCAGGAGCGGCAGGATGATCTTGGTGAACACCCGCACCGGTGACGCGCCGTCGACCCGGGCGGCTTCCTCGAGTTCCACCGGGATCGTCCGGACGAATCCGGTCACGAAGAAGATGACCGTCGACATGTACATGCCCATGTAGACCCCGATCATGCCGACCGGTGTGCCGGCGAGACCGAGCTGACGCAGCAGCAGCACGATCGTCACGACGGCCGGGGGCAGCACGATCCCGCTGATGGCGACGGCGTAGACGAACGCCAGCCCCCTCGAGCTCCGCCGGCCGAGGATCCAGGCCGCCATCGATCCGAGGATGAGCACGCCGAGCACCGCGGGCACCATCACGAGCACGCTGCCGCCGAACGCGGCAATCATGCGGCCGTCCGAGATGACGGTCGCGAAGTTGTCGAACAGGTGCCATTCGGTGGGCAGGGCCAGAGAGGGGACGAACGCCTCCCCCTGCGTCTTGGAGGCGGTGAGGATCGTCAGCAGGAACGGGATGCCGAGGAGGAGAACCGCCACCGCGACCGCGGCGATCGGCTGAATGACTCGACCGATCGGGGAACGGCGCCGGGGCAGCCGTCGGGAGCGGCCCGTCGTCAGGGTCATGGTCTCGGTCACAGCACGTCCTCCCGCTTGCGCAGAAAACGGATCACGGGGAAGGCCAGGACAGCGACCACGAGGAAGAGTACGAGGCTCATCGTCGTGGCCTGGGCGAACAGTCCCTGGCCGAAGGTCCGGAAGATGAAGATGTTCAGCAGTTCGGTGGTGCCGCCCGGGCCGCCGGCGGTCGTCGCCTGCACGATGTCGAAGCCGTTCATCGACCCGAGCAGGGCGGTGGCGACATTGAAGGTCACCGCGGGGGCGAGCAGCGGGAAGCGGATCGCGCGGAACGTCGTCCACCACCCCGCACCGTCGAGGCGCGCGGCCTCGAGCACGTCGTCGTTGATCGTCTTGAGCCCGGCGAGGTAGATGAGCATCGAGAGACCCATCCACTTCCACGCGTGGATGAGGGCGACGACCAGGATCGTCCACGTCGTGCTGCCCAACCACGCGACGTCGATGTTCTGCCCGGTCACGGCGCTCAGGATGCCGTTGAGCGCGCCGTCGGGCTTGAGCATGGCCTGGAAGATGTAGCCGACGGCGAGCGCCGACATGATGACCGGCACGAAGAAGGCCACCCGCAGCGCCCGGTTCGTCCGCGTGTCGCGCTCGAGGAGGAGGGCGAGTCCCAGGCCGAAGAGGTTCTGGAAGATCGCCACCAGGACGGCGTAGATCAGCGTCACGGACAGGGCGTTGACGAGCGAGCCGTTGGAGAAGAGCGAGACGAAGTTGTCGGTGCCGATGAAGTCGATCGAGCTCTTGAAGCTCGACCAGTTCGTGAAGGCGTAGACGAAGTTGAAGACGGTGGGAACGGCGAAGAACACCACCAGCACCGCCAGCGCGGGGATCAGGAACCACAGGGGATGGTCCTTCTTGTGTCGACCGCGCGCGGTGGGGCGCGTCGAACGCGGCGGAGGCGTCACCGTGCGGGGACGCTCGAGGGTCGATGTCATGGGGTCGTTCCTCCCGGGAAGGGGGCGCCGGGACGGATCCCGGCGCCCCGAGGACTCAGAAGCCGGGGGCTCCGATGGCCTTCGCCAGCTCCGCGAACTGCTTCTGCGTGGCTTCGGCGACCTGCGTAGGCGTCTTGGTGCCCTGGATCATGTCACCCAGGTTGAGGTACAGGTCGGGGTTCGCGACCGCCAGCGCCTGCATCGATCCGACCGCGTCGCCGAGCGACGCGCTGACGTCGAGCAGCGCCTCGGGGACCTCGGTGGAGGACTTCACCGCGCTCTGCAGCGACACGGTCTTCTGGGCCTGGACGAAGTCCGCGTAGCCGTCACCGAGCCAGTACGACAGCAACTGGCGCGCCGCGGCCTCGCGCGTGGCATCCCCGGTCCGGAACGCGACCAGCGCGTTGGACTGGTCGGGGATGAAGGTGCCGACGTTGCCCGAAGGCGAGATGGGGAAGAACCCGATCTTCTCGTTGAGTTCCTTCGTGTCGGCGAGCGACTGCAGCTGGCCGAAGAACGAGTTCACCTGGACGGCCATCGCGGCCTCACCGGAGAGAAGCGCGGGACCCTGGTCCTCGAAGGTCGCCGTGGTGAGGTTCGCGTTGAACAGGCCCTCCTGGATCAGGCCCTGGTACGTGTCGATCGCTCCCTGGATGGTGGGGTCGGTGAACTTCTCCTTGTTCGCGTTCACGCGGTCCCACAGGCCGTCCTTCGCGGCGTCGGCGAGCTGTACCTGCACCCACCACTGCGTGGCCCACGGGGTTCCGCCGCCGAAGTCGAAGAACGGGGTGACACCGCCCGCCTTCAGCGTGCGGGCCGCGGCGAGGAACTCGTCCCAGTTGCCGGGGGTCTGGGTGATGCCCGCCTTCGCGAACACCTCCTTGTTGTAATAGACGCCTTCGACGGCCGGGGTGGTGATGAGGGCGGCGTAGCGCGTGCCGTTCAGGATGCCGGTGATGTCCTTCAGGTCGGGCGTGTACGCGTCGACGAACGGGGCGCCGTCCAGCGGCTGCAGGTTGGTCGACGCGTTCAGCGCCGTCAGCTGCGAGGCGGTCGGCTGCCAGAAGGCCAGGTCGGGCTTGTCTCCCGTGGCGACCTTGGTCTGCACGCTCTGCTCATAGGGGTCGGGGATGGTCACGACGTCGACCTTGGCCCCGGTGGCGGCCTCGAATCCCTTGACGACGCTGTCGGGGACCTTGTTCGAGTTCTGGGCTGCCCAGATGGTGAGGGTCGTGCCGTCGAGCTTGGTGTCCTGGGCGGGCCAGTCCGTCGGGCCTGCGGCGCCACCACCCCCGGCTCCCGGGTCCGAGCAGCTGGCGAGGGCGAGGGCGGCCACGGCCGTGAGGGCCGTAGCGGCGAAGAACCGCTTCTTCATTGAATTGCTCCTTGTTGGTGTGATCAGTCTGATCCGGTGCGAGCGCCCTCGTCGACCGAAGTCGGTCGGGTCGAGAGGCGGAGGGTACGGGCGGAGATACGGGCATCGCCGGCGCGTACGTGCAGGGTTCCCGTCGTGGCATCCCATTCGGTGCGCCAGGAAGGGAGGTCCAGGGGGAAGACCGGGGTCACCTCGATGTCGTGGCCGACGAGGTGGGGGAAGGACAGGGATGCCAGGTCGTCGCCGCCGCGCCGCCAGAGCGAGACCAGATCTCCGTCCGGACCGCGCAGATCGAGGGAGACCCACGGGTCCTCCCAGGCGGGGAGCCCCAGCGGCCAGTGCGGGTGCGCGGAGGCGATCTCCCCCCGAAGGCGCTTCGCCACGGAGATGGCGTCGGCGACACGCGCGCGCTGAGCGGGAGTCATCCGGTTGAGGTGTCCTGAGACGTAGAACCGGCCCAGCATCCCCGTGATGAGGCAGAACGCCGACTCCTCGGCATCCATCTCGGGCTGCGGGTAGGCCCAGCTCGCGGCCTGCTCGGGGAGGATCGCCATGGGCGCCGCCGCGGCGATCGGGGGGTACTTGCGGAAGTCCTGCTGGTCGGAGGTCGACTGCATCGCCAACCGCGACAGCATCGCGTAGTCCATGCGCATCGCGCCCGAGCTGCAGTTCTCGATGACGAGGCTCGGATGCCGATCGAGCACGCCGTCCAGCCACTCCAGCACCGCGCGGTTGTGGCCGAGCAGTCCGTCGCCGACGCTGTCGGCATCCAGGTCGGTCCCGGGGCCGGGGTTGATGTTGTAGTCCATCTTGAAGAAGCCGAGGCCGAAGTCGGCCACCAGCCGATCGATGACACCGTCGAGGTGCGCGCGGGCGGCGGGGTGCCGCAGGTCGAGGTGGAAGCGGTCGTGCTCGACGACGCGCTCGCCGTGGCGCTGCAGGAACGCCTCGGCCGGCAGCCGATCGGCGAGGGGGCTCCGGATGCCGACGACCTCGGGCTCGAGCCACAGCCCGGCGACCATGCCTTCGGCGCGGATGGCGTCGATGACCTCGTGCAGCCCGCCGGGGAAACGGGTGGTCGAGGGCAGCCATTCGCCCACGGAGTCCCACCAGTGTCCGGAGTCGTCGTACCAGCCGGCGTCGATGCAGAAGACCTCGGCGCCCACCTCGGCCGCGGCGCGGATCAGCGGCAGGAGCTTCTCGGTCGTCGGGTCGCCGTCGAGGGTGTTCATGTAGTCGTTGAAGACGACCGGCATCGCGGTGTTGTCGGGGTGCGGGCGTCGTGTCGCGCGGCGATGGTCGGTCAACGCCGACACCGCGCCGGTGGCATCCGGGGCGAAGGCGACGGTGACCGGCACGCTCGCGAAGGACTCGGCGGGGCCCAGCACGCGGGTCCAGGCCGAGTCGGCGTCGGTGGGGCCGGACAGGGCCAGGTAGCCCCCCGCCGTGTCCTCGCCGATCTCCCAGCGCCAGGCGCCGTTGTGCTCGATCTGCCACGCGAGGGCGAGACCCGTCGTGCGGGACTCCAGTGCGCCCACGGGCAGCGCGTGCGCCGTCGACCACGTCCCTGTCGACACGGCGGTGAGCGCGCCGCGCGGGTTGTGTCCGGTCAGGTGCTCGGCGAGGGGCACGAAGTCGGGGCCGCGCAGAGGAGTGCGCGTCCACCGCCCTTCGCCGAGCCAATCGCTCTCGCCGGTCACCCGCTGCCAGTCCGAGAGTGCGTCGTCGGTCGCGCCGGGGTCGGTGAATCCGGCCGCCCAGGACGCGACCGACCGCAGGACGACGTGACCGGTGCCGACGTTGGTGAGGGCGACGGTGCTGGAGACCGCCGCGACGCCGTCGCGGGCGACGAGCGTGAGGCATGCCTCGAGGTCTCCCGAGCGCTGCCGGATGACGAGGGTGTGCACGCCGTCGTGGACGGTCTCGGTGTGGTCGACGTACCGCATCCGCAGCCCGTGCTCGGTGTGCACGAGGCGTCCGGAGGCGGGCCGGTGGCCGGCGTCGGCGGTGAGGATCTCGACGAACGGGATGCGATGGATCGGCAGCGTGCGACCGGCGACGCGGACCGCGTTGCAGGCCACGGGCGCGTCGTCGTCCCACTGGAACGTCAGCGCCACCACATCGGTGCCCCACTCGAGGTGCGGGGTGGGCGCCGCGTCGGTGGGCGCGGGGTGCATCGTCGTCATTCGTGTCTCCGTCGTGTCGAACGAGAGGGACGCTAACTGATTCTGAAAGCGTTATCAAGACGTATGTGAAAGCGATATCAGAATCTGCCCGCAAAGCTTGTGTCGCGGGAGCCCACCTCCTATGCTCCCGATCTGAAAGCGCTATCACGATGAGATGCGCCCGTCCCGTCACTCAACGCCGAGGAAACATGAGACACCACACCCCTCCCCCGCGCCGCGTCACAGCGGCCGTCGCCGCCTGCGTGACCGTTCCCCTGGTCGTCGGTCTCGTCGGCGCTCCCACCGCGTTCGCCGCCCCCGACGATCCGCTGCCCCGCCCCATCGTCGAGTACACCTTCGACGGGGACGCCACCGCCTCCGTGATCGCGAACGAGGGGTCCAAGGGTGCCGCGTTCGACGCGCGCGTCCGCAACGCCGCATCCCTCGCGCGGGGCACCGGACCGACCTCGGATGCCGGCGCGTCCGGGCTCTTCCCCGGTGCGGCCCAGGGATCCTCGAGTTCGGCCAGCCCGTACCTGGACATTCCCGCCGGACTCTTCGACGGCGTGAACGCTCTCACGGTGTCGACCTGGATCAAGTGGGACGGCAAGAACTCCGGCAACCTGCCGTGGGCCTACATCGTCGGTAGCGACGCATTGCCCCACGACAACTGGGGCCTGTACTACGTGCCGAACGAAGGCGGCCAGTCCAAGGCTGTCGCCAACTCCGGCAGTGAGGTGAAGGCCGTGTCGCCCGTGCCTCTGACCGCGGGCACCTGGGCCCAGATCACGTCGGTCGCCGACGGGCAGACGCTGTCATACTACATCAACGGTGAACTCGTCCGGCGGGAGGCGGCCGCGGTCGACTTCGCGAAGCTCGCCGCGGACTCGAGCACCCGGTCCGGACTGATCGGTCGAGTGCCGTGGGCCCCGCAGTGGGCGGCCCTGTTCGGCGGCGAGTTCGACGACTTCTCGATCTACGACGTCGCGCTCAGCGCCGACGAGGTCGCCCGGAACTTCGCCGACACCGCGGGGCCCATCACGGCGGTGGACCAGATGTCGTGGCAGGTGCAGACCACGGCGGGTCAGGCGCCCGTGCTGCCGGCACGTGTCGGGGTGACGCGCGAGTCCGGACTCACGTCGGACGCGGCCGTGCGATGGAACCCGGTGCGCGCCGCACAGTACGCGGAGCCGGGCACGTTCGCCGTGAAGGGCGTGATCGAGGGGACGGACCGCTCCGTCACCGCGACCGTCTCGGTGGGGGAGCGGCCCACCGAGGAGATCGTCGCCGATCTCAGCCGTCGGACGGGCGACTTCCGCGGGGGCGCCTCCGGCACGCTCTACGGCCTGGGTGACGAGCAGTCGCCGACTCAGGCGCTGGTCAACGGCGCGGCGATGACGAACGTGTCGCAGAAGCCCCCGTTCGGCACCCAGCACCCGGGCGGCGACGCGTTCAACATCGAGAAGACGTTCTTCGACAAGCACGGCGAAGACCTCTACATCTACACGCAGGACTACTACCCCGACTGGCCCTACAACCGCGGCGTCCGCCCCGGCGACGATCGGACCTACGTCCGCGATGCCGCGGGGAAGCTCACGTCGGAGTGGACTCCCGGCGGCAACGGGCTGTGGGACTACCTCGAGGTTCTCGAGATCGTCACGGAGGCCGTCGCCACCGGAGCGGACGACCCCGAGAAGTACACCTTCATCCCCTTCAACGAGCTCGACCTGCAGTGGCTGAACACCGACGACCGCTACAACCGCTACATGCAGCAGGGTGGGCAGCCCGACAGCTTCACCCCCGGCGGCGCGACCGACTGGGCCGCGGCCTGGAAGGTCATCACCGACGTGTACGCCACGCACGGGCTCAGCCGTCCCCGCATCGCCGGACCCGGGGATGCCGCGTGGCGCGGCGAGGGCAACATCACGGCGTTCCTGCGGATGGCCATCGACACCGGCACCGTTCCCGATGTGTATGTGTGGCATGAGCTGCGCGGCTACCAGTGGATGCCGGAGCGTGCGAGCGCATTCCGCCAGTACGCGCGGGATCTGGGGATCGCCGAGGACGAGATCCCGCAGATCAACATCACCGAGTACGGCGCGAGCAACGACATGAGCTCTCCGGCGAACCTGCTGCGGTGGTTCGCCAGCTTCGAGGCGGCCAAGATCGATGCGCAGACGGCGTACTGGACGGCATCCGGAACCCTGTCCGACAACCAGGCGAAGGTCAACGCCGCCAACGGCGGATGGTGGATGTTCAAGTGGTACGGCGACCTGCAGGGTTCGCAGACGGCCGATGTGACGACGAACCGCGAGAAGGCGATCGCCGCCGTCGACGACGCGAACCGTCGTGCGCAGGTTATCGTCGGGGGAGTGGAGCAGGGTCACGACGGACTGCTCACGGTCCGCGGGCTCTCGAAGGACACCTTCGGTGACGCCGTCGACGTCGAAGTCCGCGAAGTGCTCGTCTCGGGCACCGATGGCATCGCCGACACACCTCGTGTCGTCGCCGCCTCCGACGACACCGCGGTGGCGGACGGCGCGATCCAGGTGCGCATCCCCTCGGCCAACGCCAGTGCCGCCTACCAGGTGGTGATCACGCCGGCGACCGATCGGGACGTGGAGGCCGACGCGGCGCAGCAGGCGCCGCACCAGTGGGCCGAGGCCGAGAACCTGGAGATCACGGGCGGCGCGGTGCGCTCGCAGCCCGGCGGCGGCTACCGCCTTTCGGGTGACCGCGACGTGACGGGTCTCACGGGTGCCGACGCTCGCCTGGACTGGCAGGTCGACGTGGCCGAGCCGGGGATGTACCGCTACACGGTGCTCGGCGCGACACCCGGTCGCGCCGCGCAGCACGCGCTCTTCGTCGACGGGGCGGATGCCGCCACCGTGCAGTACGGCGCCAACGCGATCAAGCCCGACAACGTGCGCGGCACGGCGCGTGGCACCGCCGAGGTGTACGTGCAGCTGGATGCCGGTACCCGCACGCTGAGCCTGCGCACCAGCCGCGACGGGCAGAACGTGCTTCCGGGCGCCGGTGCGGACGGCGGCGTCACCGTCGACCGTGTCGAGCTCACCCGCGTGGGCGACGACACCCACGCGCAGCACGTCGTCTATCCCGCCACGACCCTGCGTCTCGCCGGCGAGGCGAAGCTCGACGCCGGCGAGGTCTCGATCGGCGAGGGTGACCGCGTCGACCTCTACCCCTCCGCGAACGAGTCCGGATACTACGACGTCGAGGTCGACTGGCAGGGCTCCGACCTGGGGCTCACCGTGAACGGCCGCCTCGCGACGACGTTCACCGAGGGACAGAAGCGCGCCCGCATCCACCTCCCCGAGGGCATCAGCGAAATCGAGCTGCGCAGTAGCGGCGGGGCGCGCGTGAGCGCGGTCAGCACGACCCGCGCGGTCGAGGGCGACGCCGCGATCATCAAGGTCGAGGTGGAGGATGCCGCGAAGGCGACGCTCGGCGGAACTGCGGTGGTGAAGGGATTCGGGTCCGAGCTGACCAACGGCTCCGGCTCGGGGTACGTCGGCGGGCTCGGCATCACCGACGCCGTCGCGGAGAACCAGGGGACGCTGACGATCCCACGCGGTGCCGGATTCGACCGTGCCGGCGCGTACAACGCGATCGTGCACTACTCGAACGACGACATCGAGGGCCGCCACGACTACAACCCGCAGGTCGTCGACCTGGGGCTGCAGGCGCAGGAGGCCGGGCGCGACGGGCTGGTCGGACGTTCCACGTTCCGCTACACGTACACGCCGACCAACTTCTGGGAGGCGGTCATGCCGCTGAACCTGACCAGCGGTGACGGCGCGGTGACATTCGGCAACACGAAGCAGACGCTCGTGATCGACGAACGCACCAGCCAGCAGGACCAGGTCGTGCTGGACGGCTATGCCATCGCCCCCGATGTCGACTGGATCGCCTTCGCACCCCTCGTGCTCGAGACCGATGGCGCGGAGGTCGACGTCCCCGACGCCCCCGCTGCACCCGGAGTCGCCGTGGACGGTCGCAGCGTCCGGGTGACGTGGGAGGCGCCGGCCGCCCACGGCTCGGCGATCACCGGCTACGTCGTCTCGCTGGAGGGGCCGGACGGCCTCCGGCGCACCACGGAGGTCGGCGGGGACACCCTGTCCGCCGTCCTGGCCGACCTCGTGCCGGGGTCGTGGACCGCGCGGGTCGTCGCGGTCAACGGGGCCGGATCCTCCCCGGCATCCGCCCCTTCGCCGGTCTTCGTCATCGAGGTCGCATCCGGTGGCGGATCGACGCCGACGCCCACACCCTCCCCGACCGCTCCGGATGTCGGAACCGGCCCGGGAGCGGACGGATCGACGGGGTCGACCGGGGGTCGGCACAACGGTGCGGGCGGCCTCGCCTCGACCGGCGGCGCGGTCTCGCTGGCGGCGCTCCTGATCGGCGCCGCGGCTATCGGCACCGGTCTCGTGCTGCGGAACCGGAGACGTCGCTCGGCCCTCCACCCCGAGGATTGAACGAGGAGTGGGGGCGGGAGTCGGCCTGTGCGCCGACTCCCGCC
>NZ_CAKKMM010000115.1:0-10964 GCF_918698205.1 Microbacterium sp. Bi128
CTCGTAGGACACCGCGAAGGCGTCCCGGATGTCCTCGACCGCGATTTCCTTGGCCTGCTTGGCCTCCTGCAGGAATGCCACGGTGGCCTGCTCGGGCAGCAGCAGCGCGGCGGCGAAGTAGTTCGTGGCCACGCGCTGCATCAGGAAATCGCCGTAGTTGTTCGGCGTCTGGTGGCCCAGGACGTAATGGCCCAGCGCCTGCAGCAGCACCGAACGGGGGTCGTGATCGCTGCGGGCGTTCTGCGTGAGATAAATTCGGCGGTTCTTAAGATCAGTCACCGAACGCGTGGAATGAGGGAGATCACCCACATGGTGGAGGCTGAATCCGAGATGCCCGGCGATGTCCGAAATGACGTGGTGGGATAGCGGACCGCTGGTGTGGCCCACCGAGGCCAGGACCTTCTGCGCCTCGGCCTCATACTCGGGGAAATAGTTGTTCCTCTCGCGCATCATCGCGCGCAGTTCACCGTTCGCGCGGCGGGCCTCCTCCGGCGTCGCGACCTGCTCATTGAGCCGGCGTTCAAGCTCATGCTGCAGGCCCACCATGGACTCCAGCACATCCATCGGAAGCCGCGAACTGATGCGGATCTTGGGCAGGTTCAGGGACTCATAGATGGGGCTGCGCTGGTACCGTTCCAGCTCGATCTCCAGCGCCGCACGCCGGTTGGGCGGCTCCGCGCCGAGCAGTTCGTCGATGCTCACCCCGAGTGCGGCCGCCAGCTGCTGGAGCAGACCAAGCTTGGGCTCGCGTTTGCCGTTTTCCATCAGGCTCAGCTGGCTGGGGGCCGTCCCGACGGCGGCACTCAGGTCATCGAGCGTGAGCCCTGCCGCCTTGCGCAGATGCCGGACGCGCCGGCCCAGGCTGATGACATCCACCTCCGGCGCTGCGGGCGCGGACGACGCAAGGGCTTGGCGGTTCCAGCTGGTTGAGTGCATTTCTTGAGAATACGCGAAGAAGTGCATTTCTTTCCATAGCTTTGGTCTAGAAACCCCTTGGAAAGTGCAGAAAAGTAGAACTCACGGAAAGATTCACTATCCGGGAACAACCAGCCAGGATCTGCAGAGACGCAGACTGACCGGCCCCGGACCCACCAAGGAGACAAAGATGACTGCAGCATTTGAGCCCACCCAGCAGACGCCCGAGCAGCAGGCCGCCGCACTGGAGCTCGAGTGGGCCGCCAACCCCCGCTGGGAAGGTGTGACCCGGGACTACAAGGCCTCCGACGTCGTCCGCCTCCGCGGCCGCGTCTCCGAAGAACACACCCTCGCCCGGCGCGGCTCCGAAAAGCTGTGGAAGCAGCTCACCGAGGAGCACAAGACCGGCGGCTACACCAACGCCCTCGGCGCCCTGACCGGCAACCAGGCCGTGCAGCAGGTCAAGGCCGGCCTCCGCGCCATCTACCTCTCCGGCTGGCAGGTCGCCGCGGACGGCAACCTCGCGGGGCAGACGTACCCCGACCAGAGCCTGTACCCCGCCAACTCGGTGCCCGCCGTGGTCCGCCGCATCAACAACGCGCTGCTCCGTCAGGACCAGATCGAGCGCGCCGAGGGCGAGATCACGCAGGACTGGCTCGCCCCGATCGTCGCCGACGCCGAGGCCGGCTTCGGCGGACCGCTGAACGCGTTCGAGCTGGCGCAGTCGCTCATCCAGGCGGGGGCCGCCGGCATCCACTGGGAGGACCAGCTCGCGAGCGAGAAGAAGTGCGGCCACCTCGGCGGCAAGGTGCTCGTCCCCACGCAGCAGCACATCCGCACGCTCAACGCCGCGCGGCTCGCCGCCGACGTCGCGGGGGTGCCCACCGTCATCATCGCCCGCACCGACGCACTCGCCGCCGACCTGCTCACGAGCGACGTCGACGAGCGCGACGCGGAGTTCCTCACCGGCGAGCGCACGAGCGAGGGCTTCTACCGGGTGCGCCCGGGTCTGGATGCCGTCATCGCCCGCGGCCTCGCGTTCGCCCCTTACGCCGACCTGATCTGGGTCGAGACGGGAGAGCCCGACATCGAGCTCGCCCGCGCCTTCGCCGAGGCGATCCACGCCCGCTACCCGGGCAAGCTCCTCGCCTACAACTGCTCGCCGAGCTTCAACTGGAAGCGCCACCTCGACGACGCGCAGATCGCGACGTTCCAGGCCGACCTGGCCGCCCTGGGGTACGCGTTCCAGTTCATCACCCTCGCGGGTTTCCACGCCGTGAACCACTCCATGTTCGACCTCGCCCGCGGCTACGCCGAACGCGCCATGAGCGCGTACGTCGAGCTGCAGGAGGCCGAGTTCGCCGCCGAGGCCGTCGGCTACACCGCCACCAAGCACCAGCGCGAGGCGGGCACCGGCTACTTCGACGTCGTCTCCACCGCGCTCAACCCCGACAGCGCCACGCTCGCCCTCGCCGGTTCCACCGAGACCGCGCAATTCCACTGACCTCACCGCCCCACGGCGGCTCCCAGAAAGCCACAATCATGACCCTCATCGGCTCACCGCCCACCACCGACGACCGACGGATGCCGGAGCCCTCGGCATCCACTCCCGCTCCGCACCTGCGGATCGAACGCCCCCTCGAGGGACGCGACGGCGAGATCCTCACCCCCGCCGCCCTCGCCTTCCTCACCGAGCTGCACGACCGTTTCGGCCGTCGACGCCACGACCGGCTCGCCGCGCGCCTGCGCGGACGCTTCGAGATCGGCAACGGCGAAGACCCGCACTTCCGCGCCGAGACCGCGCACATCCGTGAGGACCCGGCGTGGCGCGTGGCCGGCGCCGGCCCCGGCCTCGAGGACCGCCGCGTCGAGATCACCGGCCCCACCGACCCCAAGATGACGATCAACGCGCTCAACTCCGGCGCCCGCGTCTGGCTGGCCGATCAGGAGGATGCCACCTCCCCCACGTGGCGCAACGTCATCGGCGGCCAGGTGTCGCTGTTCGACGCGATCCGCGGGCAGCTGAGCTACACCAGCCCCGAGGGCAAGGAGTACCGCGTCACCGCCGAGCGCACGCCCACGATCGTGATGCGCCCGCGCGGCTGGCACCTGCCCGAGAAGCACATCACCGTCATCGACCGCGCGGGCCGCGAGCTGCCGGCATCCGGTTCCCTCGTGGACTACGGCCTGTACGTCTTCCACAACGCCCACGCGCTGATCGCCGCGGGCCGCGGACCGTACTTCTACCTGCCGAAGATCGAGTCCGCCGATGAGGCCCGACTGTGGGACGACGTCTTCTCGTTCACCGAGGAGCGGCTGGGTTTGGCGCACGGCACGATCCGCGCGACGGTGCTCATCGAGACGCTGCCCGCCGCGTTCGAGATGGAGGAGATCCTCTTCGCGCTGCGTGACCACTGCGCGGGCCTCAATGCCGGCCGGTGGGACTACATCTTCTCGATCATCAAGACCTACCGCGGTCGCGGCGCCCGGTTCGTGCTGCCCGACCGGAGCGAAGTGACGATGACGGTGCCGTTCATGCGGGCGTACACCGAACTGCTGGTGCGCACCTGCCACAAGCGCGGCGCCTACGCGATCGGCGGGATGAGCGCGTTCATCCCCAACCGCCGCAAGCCCGAAGTGACCGAGGCGGCGTTCGAGAAGGTCGCCGCCGACAAGCGCCGCGAGGCCGGCGACGGCTTCGACGGCACGTGGGTGGCCCACCCCGACCTCATCCCGGTGGCCCGGGCCGAGTTCGACGCGGTGCTCGGCAACGGCATCAACCAGCTGCACCGCACCCGCGACGAGGTGTCGGTCGAGGCCGGTCAGCTGCTCGACCTGAGGATCGGGCTCCCCATCACGGCCGCCGGCGTGCGCGGGAACGTCGCGGTGGCGATCCGGTACATCGAGGCGTGGCTGCGGGGCCTCGGAGCCGTCGCGATCGACGACCTCATGGAGGATGCCGCGACCGCCGAGATCTCGCGCTCGCAGATCTGGCAGTGGATCCACCAGGACCGCTCCACCGACGACGGCACGCTCATCACGCGCGAGTACGTCGAGTCGCTGCTGGACGAGGTGCTCGCCGAGGCGGCCGGGTTCGAGGGCGACCGCTTCGACGACGCCGCCGAGGTGTTCCGCGAGGTGGCGCTGCGCGAGGAGTTCCCGGCGTTCCTGACGCTGCCCGCGTACGCGAAGTACCTCGACTGATCGCCGGCGGAAGGGCCCGGGCCGTGTGCTCCGGCCCTTCCGCGCGTCTGCCGGGTGTGCGGGCCTACTCGCGGCCGGGGTCGAGCGGCGCGAAGCGGCGCAGGCTTGCGCGCGACGTGAGCCGCGAGGCCGCCAGCGAACCGGCGACGGCGAGGAAGATCGGCAGCAGCAGGTCGAAACCGGTCGCGGTGAACTCGATCACGAGCACGATCGCCGTCAGCGGGGCGCGCATGGTGGATGCCAGGAACGCCGCCGCCGCGACGATCGCGAGAGCGGTTCCGTCGGCCCCGGGCCACACGTACGCCCAGCCTGCGGCCGCGGCTGCGCCGAGCGCCGCGCCGATCGCGACCGAGGGCTGCAGGGTGCCGCCGACGGCACCGGAACCGAGCGAGACGACCGTGGCGACGTACTTCAGCAGCGCGAGCAACAGCAGCATCAGGGCGGGCTGAGAAAGGTCGAAGCCGGCCGTGGCGAGCGCGCGGCCGTTGCCGAGGATGAGCGGGAAGGCCGCGCCGAGCGCGCCGACGGCGGTGAAGGCGACCGGCAGCGCGACCAGGAGCTTCCACCCGGTCGGGCGGAACGCTGCCAGGCGCGCGGTCACGGTCGAGAAACTCGTCGCCGCCCACCCCAGGAGCGGTCCGAGGAGGATCGCGGCGACCAGGAGCGACGGGCTCACCTCCACCGGGGACACCTGGTAGAGGGACACGTCCCCGACCAGCGGGCGCGCCACGATCGTCGCGATCGCGCTGACGGTCAGGGCGACGACCGCGGCGCCGACGCTGAACTGCGCCAGCAGGATCTCGATCGCGAAGACCGCACCCCCGAGCGGGACGTTGTAGACGCCCGCGAGACCCGCGCCCGCCGCCGCGGCGATGAGGATGCGCCCCCATCTCGCGTCGAGGCGGAACCAGCGCACGATCTTCGAGCCCGCCATCGAGGCGAGCTCGCGAGGGGCGACCTCTTTGCCGATCGAGGCGCCGAGGGCGACCGAGCCGACCTGGATGACGGTGTCGGCCAGGGTCTCCCACCACGGCATGTGCGCCCCGGCGACCCCCTGCTCGACGCTGGCGATGCGTCGCCCGAAACGGCGCAGCAGGTACCACCCGAGCGCCGCGACGACACCGGCGCCGCCGACGGTGACGATCGGGAGCCACCACACGCGGGGGGATGCCAAGCCGTCGAGGAACGGCCCTTCTTCGTGCCCCCACACGAGGTGCTCGATGGTGTGCACGATCCAGACCAGCAGCAGCACCGCCAGTCCTGTCGCGACGCCGACGATCAGGGTCGCGAGCCCGAGGCGGAACAGGACTCCGAGTCCGCGGCGATGCGCGCGCGTGCGCTCGGGGGCGGGGGCTGTCACGTCGCCACGCTAACGCACCGTGCGGGAGCGTCCGGACACGCGCTAGCGTGACCGCATGAGCTCCCCCTCGGCGGCAGAACGGCGCGCGACCGACTCGCTCGGCATCGTCGCCGTGATCCTCGCGGCCTTCGTGCTGCTGCCCGTCCTGATGATCTTCCTCATCGGCCTCACCCCCGGGATGAACGCGATCTGGTGGCTCGGGATCGTCCTGCTGCCGATCATGGCCTTCCTGGGGATCGTCGCCCTCGTCATCGGTGTGGTCGGCATCGTGCGGCGGGTGCGCCAGCACCGCACCCCGGTCCTGTCGATCGTCGGCGCGGGGCTCGGGCTGCTGCTCGTCCTTCCGGGCGTGTGGGTGCTCGTCAGCACCACCCTGTGAGTCACGGCCTCGGCGCCCACGGCATCCCGGGCGCGCCGAGTAGGCTCTGTGCCGTGACCGACCGCGCACCGCTCTCCCGCAAGCTCTCCGCCATCGCCGAATCCGCGACCCTGAAGGTCGATGCCAAGGCGAAGGCCCTGAAGGCCGCCGGCCGCCCCGTCATCTCGTATGCGGCCGGTGAGCCCGACTTCGCCACTCCCTCGTTCATCGTGGATGCCGCCGCCGAAGCGCTGCAGAACCCCGCGAACTACCGCTACACCCCCGCCGCCGGACTCCCGGTGCTGCGCGAGGCGATCGCGGCGAAGACGCTGCGCGACTCGGGGCTCGAGGTCGCCCCGTCGCAGGTGATCGTCACCAACGGCGGCAAGCAGGCGGTGTACCAGGCGTTCCAGACGGTGGTGAACCCCGGCGACGAGGTGCTGCTTCCCGCGCCGTACTGGACGACCTACCCCGAGGCGATCGCCCTCGCCGACGGCATCCCCGTCGAGGTCTTCGCCGGCGCCGACCAGGACTACAAGGTCACCGTCGCGCAGCTCGAGGCGGCCCGCACCGACAAGACGACCGTGCTGGTGTTCGTCTCGCCCTCGAACCCCACCGGTTCGGTGTACACCCCCGAAGAGACGGCCGAGATCGGCCGGTGGGCCCTCGAGCACGGCATCTCGGTCATCACCGACGAGATCTACCAGAACCTCACGTACGAGGGCGTCCGCGCCGTCTCGATCGTCGAGGCCGTGCCCGAGCTCGCAGGCCAGACGATCCTGGTCAACGGGGTCGCGAAGACGTACGCGATGACCGGGTGGCGCGTGGGCTGGATGGCCGGACCGGCGGATGCCATGAAGCTCGCGGGGAACCTCCAGTCGCACCTGTCCAGCAACGTCAACAACATCGCGCAGATCGCCGCCGCGGCAGCCCTGAACGGGCCGCAGGACGAGGCGGAGCGGTTCCGACAGGCCTTCGACCGCCGCCGCCGTCTCATCGTGTCGGAGCTGGCGAAGATCGACGGCGTCGAGGTGCCGAACCCCCTCGGGGCGTTCTACGTCTACCCCGACGTGCGGGGCCTGCTGGGCCGTGAGTGGGAGGGCGTCACGCCGACGACCTCGCTCGAGCTGGCCGACCTCATCCTCGAGAAGGCCGAGGTCGCGGTGGTGCCGGGCGAGGCGTTCGGCCCGAGCGGCTACCTGCGCCTGTCGTACGCCCTCGGCGACGCCGAGCTCCTGGAGGGCATCCAGCGCCTCCAGCGCCTCTTCTCCTAAGGCGTGAGTCGCGTGAGGGGTCAATTTCTGTCGCTTCGGAGCGCCGCAAGCGACAGAAATTGACCCCTCACGCGGGGCCTGTGGAGACGCGCGGCGCACGGCACGCCGGGAGCGACAGGATGAAGGATGCCTTCGTCGCCCCCGTCCCGCGCGCCCTCTCCGGCGTTCACGATCACTGAAGCCGAGGCGGCGGGGCTCTCGCCCAGCACGCTGCGATCCGCGGCGTGGAGTTCGCCGTTCCGCGGGATGAGAGTGGTCCCGGGAAGCCATGACGAACGCCAGCGCGTCGGCGCGCTTCTCCGGGCACTGCCCGACCTTGCATTCTGCTGCGGGCCGACGTCCGCCGTTCTTCAGGGCCTCCCGCTGCCCTGGACGTTGGCGGCGAGCGCCATGGACACGCCTGTCGTGGGCATGCCGCGAGCACACGTCCGCATCCGCCGACCGGGTGTGATCGGTCGGCGTCTCGACGTGCGGGACGAGGATGTCATCGAGGTCGACGGCATCCGATGTTCTTCTCCGCTTCGCACGTGGGCGGAGTTGGCCGAGCGCCTTTCCGCGGCAGAGCTGACCGCGCTCACCGATCACCTCCTCGCACGGCGGCGACCGCTGTGCACCCGAGAAGAACTGGAGGTGATGCATCGACGGTTCATCGGAGGTCGAGGATCGAAAGTCAGGCGACTCGCCATCGATCTGTCCGTGGACGGGTCGGAGTCGCCGAAGGAGTCGGAGCTGAGGGTCCTGCTCGTGATGGCGGGACTTCCCGCCCCGGAGTGCAACGTCGAGATCTTCGATGGGCACCGATTCGTGGCGCGCGTCGACCTGCTCTACCGCCACGCGCGTCTCGTCATCGAGTACGACGGCGATTACCACCGCGACGCACGACAGTGGAGCAGAGATCAGTCTCGCCGCGCGGAACTGGAGTCCTTGGGGTACCGGGTCACGGTGGTGACGGCCCGGGACTTCGACGCCCCTGAGTCGCTGCTGACCCGCATCCGCCGCCTGCTCGCGCACGCGTGAGGGGTCAATTTCTGTCGCTTCGGAGCGCCGCAAGCGACAGAAATTGACCCCTCACGCGCGAGAGCAGGGCTAAAGCTCGACGTTTACCAGGACCGGCTCGGGCTGCAACAACAGACCGAACTCGGACTGGACGCGCTGCTGGACGAACCGGGCGAGCTCGGCGATCTCGGCGGCGGTGGCCTCGCCGCGGTTGGTCAGGGCCAGCGTGTGCTTGGTCGACAGCCCCGCGCGCGATCGCGGGAAGCGGAAGCCCCGCGACAGACCCGCGTTCTCGATGAGCCACGCCGAGCTGACCTTCACCTCGCGCTGCTCGATCACCGGGGGCGGGACGACACCGGCGAACGCCGCGAGCGGGATCACGGTCATCGGATCGCCGATCGGCGACATCGGCCACCGGGGGCACTCAGCCGGAAGGGTGCGGGCGAACGCCTCGGAGACGATCGCGTTCTGGAAGAACGACCCCGCGCTCCACGTGTCGGGGTCTTCGTCGTCGAGGACCATGCCCTTCCGCGCACGCGTCGCGAGCACGTGCTCGCGGATCCATCGCAACGACACCGCGGCATCGGCATCCAGGCCCAGGGCGCCCCGCAGCTGCGCACCCGGAACCGGTCGGTCACCGTCGCCGACCCGCTCGAGTTCCAGAGTGACCGAGACGATCACGGCGGGGCGTTCGGCCACCGACCCGTAGTGGTGTTTCAGCACCGACGTGCGGAATCCCAGCCCCAGATCGGATGCCGAGACCGTCGACAGCTCGCCGGTGGACTCGTCGAGCAGTTCGACCTCGACGAGGGTCTGCACGATCTCCTGGCCGTACGCGCCGACGTTCTGCACGGGAGCGGCGCCGACCGTGCCGGGGATGCCCGACATGGCCTCGATGCCCGCGAGACCGCGCGCGACCGTCTCTGCGGCCAGGGCATCCCAGTCGTGACCGGCCTGCACTCGCAAGCGGACGGTGTCCGGACGCGAGCCGGGGAGCTCGTCGATCCCCGAGGTGCGGACGCGGATCACGGTCCCCTCGAACGGCTCGTCACCGACGAAGAGGTTCGACCCGCCGCCGACCACGAGCCACGGCTCACCGGTGGCCCAGACCTCGCGCAGCGTCTGCACGAGTTCGACGGAGGTCGTCGCCTCCACCACGCGCGCGGGGAGTCCCCCGGTGCGCAGGGTGGTGAGCTGCGAGAGCGGAACGGGTGCGACCTCGGGCATCAGGACAGCCGCACGCGCACCTGCGCCTTGCCGAGGACGGTCGTCCCCGCGTGCGTCACGGTGAGGTCGATGCGGGCGGACTCGTCGTCGACGGCGCCGACCTTGCCGCTGACGTGGAGGTCGGCCCCGGCCTCGGGGTCGACGACGACGGGGCGCGTGAAGCGGACGCCGTACTCGAGGATGCGGCCGGTGTCGCCGAGGGCCTCGGCGAGAGTGCCGACCGCGATGCCCATCGTGAGCATGCCGTGCGCGAGGACGCCCGGGAGCCCCACGGCTGCGGCGACGTCGTCGCGGTAGTGGATGGGATTGAAGTCGCCCGACGCACCCGCGTAGCGCACGAGAGCCTCGCGGGTCAGGTGCACGGAACGCTCGGCGACGACGTCTCCGACGGTGAACCCGCTCATGCGCCCGCCTCCCCCGCCAGCAGGACGCTGATCGTCGTCACGACGTGGGCGCCGTCGGCATCCACGATCTCGGCCTCGCTCGTGATCATCGCGTTCCCCCCGAGCGTGCGGATGCCGGTGACCGCGAGCGTCGCGGTCAGCTCGTCGCCGGCGACGATCGGCCGGGAGTAGCGGAAGCGCTGCTCGGCGTGGACGAGGCGCGACAGCTCGATCCCCGAATCGGGGTCACCCAGCAGCTGCTGCAGCGTGAGGTCTTGAACGACCATCGCGAACGTCGGCGGTGCGACGACGTCGGCGTATCCGAGCGCGCGGGCGGCCTCGGGGTCGGAGTGCTGAGGGGCGTCGGCGAAGACGGCGCGGGCGAACTCGCGCACCTTCTCGCGGCCAACGAGGTACGGCGCGGTCGGCGGGAAGGCACGGCCGACCAGTTCGGGGTTCACGGGCACCCGGCAAGTCTACGGCGCGCCGCCGCGACCGCTCAGCGCTGGTGGCGGCCGCGCACCGCCTTGACCGCCATCTGGGCGGCGATGAACACGAGGAAGATCGAGAACAGCACGTTGCCGACGAAGGGGTCGACGATCTTGGCGAGCGACGCGCCCAGGGCCGTCGTCGTGCAGGCGGCGATCCCGACGCACGCGGCGGCGCGCAGGTCGACGTTGGAGCGGCGGAGGTTGCCGACGGTTCCCGAGACGGCGGTCGGGATCATCATGAGCAGCGACGTGCCGCGCGCGATCAGGTCGCTCGTGCCGAACAGCAGCAGGAGCGCCGGGACGACGATGATGCCGCCGCCCACGCCGAGCAGCCCCGCCAGGATGCCGGTCACGATACCGAGCGCCAGGAGGCCGGGGCCGGTGGCCCAGGTCAGCTCCAGCTCGGCGTCGCGCGAGGGGATCACGAAGTACAGGCTGACGATGACGCCGACGAGGAACACCACGAACGCCCACCGCAAAGCCGTCTGGGAGATCTTCGGCAGCAGCCAGGTGCCGATCTGCGCCCCGCCCACCGCGCCGGCGGCGAGGATGAGCGCCGGGATCCAGGCGACGTGGCCGTCGATCGCGTACGTGATGACGCCGACCGAGGCGGTGGGCACGATCGCCGCGAGCGAGGTGCCGGCGGCGAAGCGCTGGTCGAAGCCGAGGAGCAGGACCAGCAGCGGGACGATGACCGTCCCCCCTCCGACGCCGAACAGGCCCGACATGAGCCCGGCGAGCAGCCCCACTCCGATG
>NZ_CAKKMM010000116.1:0-10880 GCF_918698205.1 Microbacterium sp. Bi128
GCTCCGCACCGAGGGGACCCCGTACCTTCCCGCGGGCGACCTGGTGCTGCGGGCGTTCCGCACCCCGATCGACGCGGTGCGCGTGCTCATCGTGGGGCAGGACCCGTACCCCACCCCGGGCCACCCGATCGGCCTGTCGTTCGCCGTCGACCCGCACGTGCGACCGCTGCCGCGCAGCTTGTCGAACATCTACCGTGAGCTGTCGGACGACCTCGGCATCGCGCCCGCGCCGCACGGCGACCTCTCGGCCTGGGGAGAGCAGGGCGTCATGCTGCTCAACAGGGTCCTGACCGTCGCGCCCGGTGCCCCCGCGTCGCACCGCGGCTGGGGGTGGGAGCGCGTCACCGAGCACGCGATCCACTGCCTCGTCGCCCGGGACGCGCCGCTCGTGGCGGTGCTGTGGGGGCGGGATGCCGCGAACCTCACGCCCCTGCTCGGCGACACCGCGATCGTGGCATCCGCTCATCCCTCGCCGCTGTCGGCCAGCCGGGGCTTCTTCAGCTCGCGCCCGTTCTCTCGCGTCAACGCGCTGCTCGAGGAGCAGGGCGCGGCTCCCGTGGACTGGCGTCTGCCCGCCTGAGCGGCTCGGCGGTCATCCGCCCGAAACCCGCCGCCCCGTAAAGTGGCGTGCGTGTTGGAAGAGGAGTACGAGAAGACCCGGCGCCGGCTCCCCGCGCACCTGCGGCGGGCGCCCGAGCCGGAGCGGCCGTTCGCGTACGAGATCCGCCGCGTGACCGAGGCGGACATCCCCGACATCCGCGAGATCTACAACTACTACGTGCGCAACTCCGTGGTCACCTTCGACGAGAAGGCCTGGTCGATCGCGAAGTGGCGCGAGAAGTTCACGACGCTCCACAAGCTGGACCTGCCGTTCCTCGTCGCGCAATCGCCGAGCGGGCAGATCCTCGGCTACGCCCTCGTGCAGCCGTGGCAGTCGAAGTCGGCGTACCGGTACACCGTCGAGAACTCGATCTACCTGGGGCAGGCCGCCGCGGGCAAGGGTCTCGGGCGCGCGCTCCTCGAAGCGCTCATCGACGCGTGCGCCGAGAAGGGCATCCGCGAGATGGTCGCGGCCATCAGCGACAAGGGGGCGGACGCCTCGATCGCCCTGCACGAGAAACTCGGTTTCGTCGAGGTCGGCCGCATGGGCCGGGTCGGCTTCAAGTTCGGCCGCTGGCTCGGAGTGGTCTATCTGCAGAAGAGCATCCCCTCGAAGAAGAAGCGCCGGAAGCTCTTCGGCTGAGGCCGGTGTCACCCACGCACAGCGGGGACCGGAGTCACCCACGCGCGGCTGAGGCCGGAGTCACCCACGCACAGCGGGGACCGGAGTCACCCACGCGCGGCGGGAGCCGCCTGACGCACCTCGTCGACGAGCGTCCGCCACGGCCCCGCGATCTGCCCGTCGCCCAAGCGCGCCTGGTGGACGGTGGAGTCGCCGCGTTGCACCTCGATGCGCCACTGGTAGCGGTCAGCCCCCGACGCGGGCGGGGGAGGCGCGTCCCACGGGCACCTCTCCACGAGCTCCCACCACCGCGGGCGGCTGTCGGGGTCGGGTTCGGCGCGCCAGCGTTTCGACAGGCCCGCGATGCCGCCGGAGCGCACGACGATCACGACGAAACTCGCGTCGTCGGGGCCGTCAGGTCGTGGCATCCTCTTCGACGCCCACTCCCGCCCACGCGGCTCGGACGGCGTCGACCTCCTCCGACTCCTCACCGTACTCCGCTGCCGCGGTCGCTCGCGTGGCCGCGGCGAAGGCGGCGAAGTCAGCGGTGAGCGGCAGCGTTCCCGACGTGAGGGTGCGGTACCAGATGAGCCCCGCGCGCTCCCACGCGAAGCCGCCCAGGCGGGTGGCCAGCAGGAAGAAGGCCCGGTTCGGGATGCCCGAATTGATGTGTACGCCGCCGTTGTCGTCGTCGGTCTCGACGTAGTCACGCAGGTGCCCGGGCTGGGGGTCCGCGCCGAGCACGTCGTCGTCGTAGGCGGTGCCCGGTGCCGACATCGAGCGCAGCGCCACGCCCTGGACGGCGTCGGCGAAGATCCCCGCCCCGACGAGCCACGACGCCTCGTCGGCGCGCTGACCCCGCGCGTGCTGCTCGGCGAGCACACCGAAGACGTCCGAGAGCGATTCGTTCAGCGCCCCCGACTGCCCCTGGTATTCCAGGCCCCCGGCGGCCTCGGTGACGCCGTGCCCGAGCTCGTGCGCGATGACGCTGAGAGACCGGGTGAACCCGACGAACACCTCGCCGTCGCCGTCACCGAAGACCATGCGCTCGCCGTTCCAGAAGGCGTTGTCGTAGTCGTCGCCGAAGTGGACGGTGGCCGACAGTGAGCCACCCGCGCCGTCGATGGCGTTGCGCGCGAAGGCGTCCCAGAAGAAGTCGAACGTCGCGCCGAGTCCGTCATAGGCCTCGTCGACCGAGCGGTCACCGGTCGGCGCGTCGTCTTCGGTCCGCACCCGTCGACCGGGCAGGCGCTCGTCGTTACCGGCGTCGGAGATCACGCGGTCGGGGGCGGGCGCGGTTTCGGCGACGAGCGCTCCGCCGTCGATCGACAGTCGCAGGCGCGTGCGTGTCGAGCGCTCGGGGCGGGGGATCGCGAGGGTCTTCCGCGCGGCGGCGGCGGCGCGCGCGAGGCGGGGATCGTCGGTGGAAGCGAGCCGATCGAGCAGGAACGGGGGAACGATGCCGGGGGTCATGGGCCGAGGCTAGCGCCGGCCGCCGACATCGCGGCATCCCTTGCACCCGGGACAGGGGATGCCGCGAAAACAGGGCGATCCTGCCGGGATCGGCCTGTTTTGGGTGCCCAGCCTGTTCTGGTGACGGCCTGAGGTGGGGGTGCGGCGTTGGGGCCGCGGCGTCGGGGTTGGGCTGCGGCGTCCGGGCCGTGGCACCCGTTGCATCGAGAACAGGGGATGCCGCGAAAACAGGGTGATTCTGCCGGGATCGGCCTGTTCTCGCCGCGCAGCCTGTTCTGGTGACTGCCCGAGGTTCGGGCCGCGGCGCCGAGGTTCGGGCCGCGGCGTCGGGGGTCGGCCGCGGCCTGGGGTAGACCGCGGCGTCCGGAACGCGGCATCCGCGCGGTGAGAACAGGGGATGCCGCGGAAACAGGGCGATTCGGCCGGGATCGGCCTGTTCTCGCTGCGCGGCCTGTTTTCGTGACGGTGCTCAGGCGGGGAGCGTCGGAACCGAGGCCAACAGCTGCCGCGTGTACGCCGCTTGCGGCTGCAGCAGGACCTTCTCGGTGGGGCCCTGTTCGACGATCCGGCCGTCCTTCATCACCACGACCTGGTCGCACACGTTCTGCACGACGCCGATGTCGTGCGAGACGAGCACGAGCGTCATGTGTTCCTCCGCCCGCAGCTGAGCGATCAGCCGCAGGATCTGCGCCCGCACCGTCACGTCGAGCGCCGACAGCGGTTCGTCACCGACGAGGATGCGGGGACGGTGCACGATGGCGCGGGCCAGGGCGATGCGCTGGCGCTGGCCGCCCGAGAACTCGTGCGGGAAGCGCTCCGCCGCGTCGGGCTCGAGGCCGACCTGCGCCAGCACCTCGCGGACGCGGGTGCGACGGTCGCCGTCGATGCCGAGGGCCCACAGGGGTTCGCCGACGATGCGTCCGACGCTCATGCGCGGGTCCAGCGAGGCGTACGGGTCCTGGAACACAATGCCCGTGGCCCGTCGCAGCCAGTGCAGCGACCGCGCGGAGCCGCCCGCGTCGACCGCGCGCCCCTCGACCTCGACCGTTCCGGACGTGGGCGCGTCGAGTCCGAGCAGCAGACGCACGAGGGTGGACTTGCCCGACCCGGACTCGCCGATGATCCCCACCGCCGACCCGGCGCGCACCGAGAGGTCGACGTCGAGCAGTCCCGCGGTGCGTTCGGCGCGGCCGAGGCCCCGGGTGCGGGGCGTGAGGTAGGTGCGTGAGAGTCCGCGCGCGTGCAGGATCGTGTCGCTCATCCGCTCTCCCGTTCGGTTTCGGGTCGGCCCCGATCGATCTCCGGATGCCACACGGTCGCGGTCGCATCGCGCAGCAGGGCCTGCGTCACCGGTGACGCCGGAGCGCGCAGCAGATCGGCGACCGCGCCCTGCTCCACGACACGGCCGCGCTCCAGGACGACGGCGTGCGTGGCGACCTGCGCGAGCACGGCGAGGTCGTGCGTGATGAAGACGAGCGACATCCCGGCATCCTGGGCCAGGGAGCGCAAGAGCGACAGGATGCCGGCCTGGATCGTCACGTCGAGGGCGGTCGTCGGTTCGTCGGCGATGAGCAGGCGCGGACGGCACGCGAGGGCCATCGCGATGGCCACGCGCTGGCGCTGGCCGCCGGAGAGCTGGTGCGGGTAGCGCGAGACGATCCGCTCGGGATCGGGCAGTGCCACCCGGGCCGCCTCGGCGACGGCCCGCCGCAGCGCGTCCCGTCGCGAGACGCCCTCGTGGATGCGGACGGACTCGCCGATCTGGCGCCCCACGGTGCGGATGGGGTTGAGGGCCGTCCGCGGCTCCTGGAACACGATGCCGATGTCGTCGCCGCGGAGCCGGGCGAGCTCGCGGTCGGGCAGGCCGAGGATCTCGCGGCCGTTCCAGCGGATGCTGCCCGAGGCGGTCGCGGCATCCGGGAGCAGACCCAGCACCGCCAGGGCCGTGAGGGACTTGCCCGAGCCCGACTCGCCGATGAGTCCGACCCGCGCGCCGTCGGGCACCGCGAAGCTCACGCCGTCGACGACCGTGCGGCCGCCGATCTCGATGCGCAGTCCCTCGACCTCGAGACTCATGACACCACCCCCGGGACGTGCGTGCGGGCCTGCGGGGTGCGTTCGGAGAGCGTCGGGTCGGCGGCATCGCGGAGCGCGTCGCCGAGCAGGTTCAGCCCGAGCACCGTCACCGTGATCGCCAGGCCCGGCCACACCACCGCGAGCGGGTGGACGGAGATGTACGCCTGCAGATCGCTCAGCAGCACGCCCCACGACGGCTGCGTGATCGGGGCGCCGAAGCCGAGGTACGACAGCCCCGCCTCGGCCAGGACGGCCACGGCCATGCCCCACGACAACTGCACGATGAAGACGGGGGCGACGTTGGGGAGCAGGTGACGCACGAGATTCTGCAGGGGTGTCAGGCCGCTCGCGCGACCGGCCAGGACGAAGTCGCTGTGCAGCACCCGCCGCAGCTCGGGTCGGGTGACGCGGGCGATGTTCACGCCGAAGCCGATCCCGACCGACCAGATGACGACGCCGAGGGAGCCGCCCCACACCGCGGTGATCATCATCGCGATGATGAGCACCGGGAAGGCGACCAGGATGTCGACGAGCACCGCCACGCTCTCGCGCACCCACCGCGCGGTGAGCGCTCCGAGAGCGGCGAGGGCGATCCCGAGCAGCGAAGCGACGACCCCGGCGCCCACCGCGACGACCACGGTCGTGCGCGCTCCCGCCATGATCAGGCTCAGGATGTCACGGCCGTTCCCGTCGGTGCCCAGCAGGTGCGGCCACGACGGGTCGGCCCAGCGCGCTCGCGCGTCGACGCTCGCGGGATCGAACGGCGTCCACACCAGCGACACGAGCGCGGTGAGCGCGATGGCGGCGACGACCAGGATGCCGAAGCGCCCGGTGCTGATGCTCCAGAGCCGGCGCAGCGTCCTCATGAGGCCTCCCTCTGCCGCGGGTCGATGAGGCGGTGCACGAGGTCGACGAGGAAGCCGATGACGAGCACGAACGCCGTGAGAGCGAGCAGTTCGCCCTGCACCTTGGGGAGGTCGCGGGCGGCGACGTCGGCGACGAGCATCCGTCCCACACCCGGAAGCGTGAACAACTGCTCGATCACGACCGCGCCCACGATGATCCCGGCGATCTGCAGGCCCAGCACCGTCACCACCGAGAGGCCCACGTTGGGCAGGCCGTGGCGCAGCAGCGCGCGCGTGCGGGTCAGGCCCTTGGCGGCGGCGGTGCGGACGTAGTCCTGGCCCATCGCCTGGAGCGTCGCGCTGCGGACGAATCGCAGCAGCATCGCACCCTCGACGACACCGATCGTGACCGCGGGCAGCACGAGCGCGCGGAACGCCGCGGCCGGGTCGCCCCAGCCCGCGCGCGGGAAGCCCTGCGGGGGGAGCCATCCGAGCCACACGGCGAAGACGACCACGAGCATCATTCCCGCCCACACCACGGGGACGGCCGCGAGGGCCTGCGAGCCGACGCTGAGGGCGGTGCCGTCGGGACGCCCGCGACGCACGGCCGACAGCACCCCGAACGGCAGCCCCACGGCGAGGGCGACGGTCATCGACAGGGCCGCGAGCGGCGCGGTGACCTGCGCCTTGTCGAGCAGCTCGGCGGTCACCGAGGCTCCCGTGACGAGGGACGAGCCCAGATCGCCGCGGAGGACGCCCGCGATCCAGTCGAGGTACTGCTGCCACAGCGGTTGCGTGAGCCCGAGGCTCTCGCGCAGCGCGTCGACCTGCTCGGGCGTGGCTTGAGCGCCCGCGATGAGGAGCGCGACGTCGCCGGGAAGGACCCGCAGCGACAGGAAGATCAGCGCACTGGACACGGCCAGGCCCAGGACGAGCAGGCCCAGCCGTGTCAGCGCGTACCGGATCACTCCGACGAGACCGTCACACCCGCGAGGGGCAGGCGCACGTTGAGGGAGTTCTTCGGGAAGTTCGCCACGTTCGTCGCGACCGCGGTGAGCGGCGTCGAGAGGAACAGCCAGTCGGCGGCATCCTCGTCCGAGACGATCCGGGCGGCCTCGCTCAGCAGGTCCGCCGAGGTCTGCTCGTCGGTCGTCGCCAGTGCCTGGGCGTAGAGGCTCTGCACCTGCGGGTTGTCGTAGCCGAAGTAGTACGACGGGTCGGCCCAGTTGCCGAAGTCGCGCGCCTCGACGTGCCGCACGAAGCTCAGGTCGTAGTCGTGGTTGGTGTAGACGTTCTGCAACCACGTGCCGAAGTCGACCGACTGCACCTGGAGCGTCACGCCGATATCGGCGAACGATGAGACCAGGAACGTCGCGATCGAGGTCGGGTAGACGCTCGGGATCGTGAGCGTGAGGTTCAGGTTCTCGGCCCCGGCTTCGGCGAGCAGCTCGCGCGCGCGGTCGGGGTTGTACGAGATGCTGCCCGAGAGGTCTTCGTATCCGGGGTCGAGCGGCGGGATCGGGCCGAAGAGGGTCTGGCCGGCGCCGAGGGTATCGATGAGCGCCTGGTGGTCGATCGCCAGTCGCAGGGCTTCGCGGACGCGCTGGTCGTTCAGGGGCGCGCGGGCGTTGTTGAAGGCCAGCGTGCCCTTGTCGGTGGTCAGCCCCGACTCGATCTGGAAGTTGCCGGTGCCGTCGAGCTGACCCTGGAGCTCGGGATCGATCTCGAGGGCGACGTCGACGTCTCCGCTGACGGCCGCGTTGATCGCGGCGCTCTGGTCGGGGATGTAGTCGAGCACGACTTCGGCCACGCCCGCCTTGTCGCCCCAGTAGGCGTCGTTGCGGGTGAGGGTCAGGCTCTGTCCGGTGTTCCACGACGACACGGTGAAGGGGCCGGTGCCGTTCGTGGCGGTCGAGAAGTTCGTGGCGTCGTTGTTCTTGAAGATCAGGCCGGCGCGACCCGTGAGGGAGAACAGGAAGTCCATGTTCGGCTGCGCGAGGGTGATCACGACCGACGTGGGGTCGAGCGACGCGATGGATGCCACCCCGGCGAGGTCGGCGCTGTTCTGGATCGTCGCGTCGTCCTTCGCGGTCTGCAGCGACGAGACGACGTCGTCGGCGGTCAGCGCGCTGCCGTCGTGGAACGTCACGCCCGGACGCAGCGTGAAGGAGTACGTCAGTCCGTCGGGGGAGACGGTCCACTCGGTCGCCAGGGCGGGGACGATCGCGTTGTCGTCGTCGCCGTTGCGCGTCACCAGCCCCTGGTAGACGTTGTCGACGAGAGCCTGCTCCAGGGCGGCACCGCTGGTGCGGCGGATGTCGAGGTTGGACGGCTCCAGCGACAGGCGCACGGTGAGCGTGGCGTTCGGATCGGGTGCCCCCGTCGCGGCAGGCGGGGTCGACGTGCCGGTGCACGCGGTGAACAGGAGGGCTCCGATCAGGAGCGCGCTCGTGGCAAGGGCGGGGCGGCGCAGCATTGCGGGATCATCCTTTCGCAGGCCGACGGCATCCGGGTGTGCTGTGGTGCCGTGGTGTGGGGTGAGGACAGCCTACTTTCACCCGTTCGAGGCCGCCGCCGTGTGTGACACTGCGGGACGGGCCCTCTCGAGGTCCTCACTCCCGTTCGAGCAACTCCCGCACCGACGCGGCGAGGCCGGCCGGGTCCTCCTCCTGCACGTTGTGCCCGGTCGGCACGACACGCACCTCGGCATCCGGTGCCCGGCGCACGAGCTCCTCCGCGTCGGACGCCGTGACGAAACCGTGATCTCCGTGGATGAGGGTGAGCGGTGCCCGCACGCCGGCGAGGTCGTCCCAGCCCGTGGACGCCAGCACCGCACGCACGGCATCCGGGGTCGTCGTGTCGGTGTCCGAAGCCGCCGCGGCGGCGGCGAGGTGGGCGAAATGGTGCTTCCACTCCACACGGCCGTCCGGGCGCACGCGGGTGTTGAGGAAGACTCCTCGTTCGGCGGCCTCGCGCGTCCCGCCCAGTCCGAACGCCAGTGCCTTCTCGACGAGCTCGTCGCGCGACGCCCAGTCGGTGGGCCCGGCGAAGAACGCCCGCAGCTGCGCCGGGCCGGCGCTCGGGTCGATGCCGGGGGTGATGTCCACGATCACGAGCCGCGCGACGAGGTCGGGACGGGATGCCGCGAGCGCGGCCGCCGTGAGCCCGCCCAGCGAGTGGCCCACGACGACCTGCGGCCGGTCGGTCCACGCGTCCAGAGCCGCCGCGATGTCGGGGGCGAGAACGCGCGCGACGTAGGCGGCATCCTCGCGCCACGACGAATCGCCGTGTCCGGCGAGATCGAGCGCGAGCGCCGGGACGCCCAGGTGCAGCAGCGTGGTGTCCCACGTGTGGGCGTTCAGTCCGGCACCGTGCAGGAACGTCGCCCGCGGGGGAGCCTCGCCCCACCGCAACCCGCTCAGCGTGCGCCCGTCCGAGAGCGTCAGCTCGACGCGCGCGACGGTCGGGAGCGCGGTGCCGGCGCCGCCGGCCTGCGCGGGGAGGAAGGAGAACTCGTCGGTCTCGGGCATGCTGCCAGCCTGTCACCGCGCCTCCGCGGTCGCCAGCTCGCTCGATGCCCGGCGACACGTGGCACCAGAACAGGCGGTGTGCCCAGGACAGGCCCATTCGCGCGGCTTCGCCCTGTTCCGGGTGCATCGCCTGTTCTCGACACGGATGCCGTGGGGAGAGTACGCCGGCCCCGGCGCGGTGTCCGAGGTGCGCCGTAGGCTGTGGGCCATGGGCGAGGAACGACGCGTGCACCTGTCGAAGAAGGCTCCCGAGGCGTACGCCGCGCTACGAGCCTTCTCCCAGACCGTCGGGGGCATCGCCGCCGCCGCGGGAATCGATGCGCGCCTGCGCGAGATCGTGCAGATCCACGTGTCGCAGCTGAACGGGTGCGCCTACTGCGTCCGTGTGCACGTGGATGCCGCGGTCCGGGCGGGCCTCGACGCCGATGTCATCGCGCAGATCGCGACCTGGCGCGAGTCGGGGGTGTTCGACGAGCGCGAGCGCGCCGCCCTCGAACTCGCCGAGTCCTTCACGTTCATCCATGACGAGGGCATCCCCGACGCGGTGTACGACCGGGCGGGCGGCATCCTCAGTGAAGAGGAATACGTCGCCCTGAGCTGGGTGCTCGTGTCGATCAACGCCTTCAACCGCGTCGCGATCGCGGGCCGCTACCCGGTGCCGCCGCGCGCCCCGCACGACCACGGGGGTGCGGCGTGAGCACGCTCGTCTCGGGCGCGACGAACTTCCGCGACGTCGGGGGACTGTCGGCGGGCTCGGGGCGCACGCGCTCGGGTGTGCTCTTCCGTTCCGGCAACCTGCGGCACGTCGACGACGAGGGTCTCGAGGCCCTCCGCGCGCTGGGACTCCGGCGCATCGTCGACCTCCGCGACGACGACGAAGTGCGCCACGCGCCGAGCCGTCTCACGGGACTCGACGTCGACGTGCAGCGCCTGCCGCTGTTCCTCGGGTCGGTCGAGTCGTTCTTCGAACGCGACATCAGCCTCGGTGAGCTGTACGACGAGTTGATCTCCGACTCGCCCACGCGGATCGTCGCCGCGGTGCGCGCGATCGCGGGAGCGCAACCCGTGCTCATCCACTGCACCGTCGGCAAGGACCGCACCGGCGTCACCGTCGCGATCGCGCTCGCCGCGGCCGGTGTGGACCGCGACGCCGTGGTCGCGGACTACGCGCGCACCGAGTCCCTGCTCCCCGCCGAACGCAATCGCCTGATCGTGTCCGGCATCCGCGCCCTGCACCCCGAGAACCGGCACGCCGAAGAACTGGCGACTCGCTCTCCCGCGCCGGTCATGCGCGCGCTCCTGGAACGTCTGGATGCCGAGCACGGCTCGCCCGCCGGATTCCTGCGGGCTCACGGGGTGACCGACGACGAACTCGCCGGCCTGCGGGACGCTCTCGTGGAGTGACGCGACCGGTTCCGCGGCCACCGCTTCACGGCGGCAACACAGGTTAGGCAACCCTTCATCGCAGGTATAGTGGATGCCATCATGTCCGTCTCTGCCGAGCACAACGACGCCGCCTGCCGATCGTCGCGCCACACCCGTGTGCAGCACCTCATCACGGCCGACGAGAACTCTCTCGCCGAGATGGAGGCGCTGCTGTCGACGCTGCCGATCTGCGCGACCGGTCGCATCTTCGTCGAGGTGCCCGACGAGACCTGGATCGCCGCGATCGCGGCACCCGCGCGCATGACGGTCACGTGGCTCGACCGCTCGCGTCGCGGCGGCGCCCCCGGT
>NZ_CAKKMM010000117.1:0-10849 GCF_918698205.1 Microbacterium sp. Bi128
CGCTTCGTCTCGGCGGCCCTGGTGCTGAATTTCGTTCTCGTCCCGGTCGTGGTCTTCGGCCTCTCGCGGTTCGTTGCGCACGATCAGGCCCTCCTCGTCGGCGTGCTGCTCGTGCTGCTGACGCCGTGCGTCGACTACGTCATCGTGTTCACGCGCCTCGCCGGAGGCGCGGCGGCGAAGCTGCTCGCCGTCTCGCCGGTGCTCATGCTGCTGCAGTTGGTGCTTCTGCCGGTCTACCTGGGGATGATGGCTGGTCTCGACGTCCTCGGGACGGTCGACACGGGACCGTTCGTCCAGGCGTTCGTCCTGTTCATCGCGCTCCCCCTCGGTCTCGCTGCCTTCACCCAGTTCTTGGCACGCCGATTCTCGCTCGCCCGACGCGTGGAGAAGACGATGGATGCCGGCATGGCACCGATCATGACGGTGACCCTGGCCGTCATCGTCGCCGCGCAGGTCGACGTCGTGCGCGCGAACGCATCTGCGCTGTGGGGCCTGGTGCCGATCTACGTCGCCTTCCTGGTGATCGCTGCCGCCCTCGGCATCGTCGTCGCGCGGGTCCTGCGTCAGGACGTGGCATCTTCTCGCGCTCTGATGTTCTCCGCAGCGACACGGAACTCGCTCGTCATCCTGCCGCTCGCTCTGGCCCTCCCCGCGCCGCTGGCTCCCGCCGCCGCGGCGGTCGTGACCCAGACGCTCGTAGAGCTGGTGGGGATGCTCGTGATGGTGCGGGTGGTCCCGCGTCTCGCCCGTCGAGAGCGCCTCGCGCCGGACTGAGGACGAGGGAGTTCAGCTGGCGGGCCGCGCTTCCGCGTGCCGCTCCGCGTGAGTGAGGTAGGTCTCGGCGTTCCGCAGGATCCCCTCGCGCTCCTCGGCGGTCAGCGCGCGCCGCACCTTCGCCGGCACGCCCGCGACCAGGGACCCCTCCGGGATGACGGTGCCCTCGAGCACGACCGCTCCCCCGGCGACGAGGCATCCGGGGCCGATCTCGGCGCCCGACAGCACGACGCTCCCCATCCCGATGAGGCTGCCGTCGCCGATCGTGCACCCGTGGACGACGGCATTGTGCCCCACCGACACGTCGGCGCCGATGGTGACGGGGCGTCCCCGGTCGACGTGGACCGACACGTTGTCCTGCAGATTGCTCCGCGGACCGAGCACGATCGCGGCACTGTCCCCGCGGACGACGGCGTTGTACCAGACGCTCGATCCCTCGCTCAGCGTCACTTCTCCCACGACCCGGGCACCGGATGCCACGAACGCGGTCTCGTGGACCGTCGGGGCGGCGTCGGCGAGGGCGAGGACCGTGGCATCCGAGGCGATCGTCATGCTGTGACACTACCGCCAGGTAAGGCGAGGATTGCCTCGCCACCAGGGATTTAGCCGAGCCTCATCTTGCTTGCGGAATGCTCCAGCGTGAGTAGCGTTGCTGTCAACACGACTTCAGCATTACCCGAGGAGATCTCATGAGCACCGTTCAGACGCCCGCCGCCACCACCGTCGACTCGACCATGGCCTCCAGCACCGCGCAGTTCCTGTCCCCGATCGTCCTCGGCCTCGAGGCCCTCGTCGTCAACGGCAAGCAGGCGCACTGGCACGTCCGCGGCGCGAACTTCATCGGCGTGCACGAACTGCTCGACACCGTCGTCGCCCACGCGCAGGACTGGGCCGACCTCGCCGCCGAGCGGATCGTCGCCCTGGGTCTGCCGATCGACGCGCGCCTCTCCACCGTTGCCGCCAAGGCCGCCCAGACCGCCGTCCCCGCCGGTTTCGCGCAGTCCGACGTGGTCATCCAGGCCGTCATCGCCGACATCGACGCCGTCCTCGTCGACATCCAGACCGCCATCGACGGCCTCGACGAGACCGATCTGACGAGCCAGGACGTCGCGATCGAGATCAAGCGCGGCCTCGACAAGGACCGCTGGTTCCTCTTCGCGCACCTCGCGGCCTGAGTTCTTTTTGAAAGGGGGCGGTGCTTCGGCACCGCCCCCTTCGCCGTTTCGCGGCGTGAGGAGTCAATTTCTGTCGCCTGAGTCGCCCGGAGGCGACAGAAATCGACCCCTCACGCGCCAGCGGGTCAGGGCGCGTGCGTGACGCGACCCGCGAGGAGCGTCGTGCGCACCGGCATCGCGCGGAGACCCGCCTCGTCGGCCGCGCGAGGGTCGGCGTCGACGATCACGAGGTCAGCCGATGCGCCGGGGGCGACCTCCGCCGGCGCCGTCGAGCCGCCGACCGTGGATGCCGCGATCGCGGTGTCGATGTCGATCCGCTCGTGCGGCTGCCAGGCGTCGCGCCCGTCGCGGGTACGGAAGACCGCCGAGGCCATCGCGGCCCACGGGTCGAGCGGCGACACCGGAGCGTCGGAGCCGAAGCGGAGATTGGCCCCGCTGTCGGCGAGGGCCCGCAGCGGATAGGCCTGAGCGGACTGCTCGGCCCAGATGGCATCCGTCATGTCCCGATCGTCGAGCGCGTGCTCGGGTTGGACGCTCGCCGCGATCCCGAGCCGAGCGAAGCGCGGAATGTCCGCGTGCGCGACCAACTGCGCGTGCTCGATTGTGCCGACGGCACCGGTGCGGGCGTAGGCGTCGAGGGCGTGGGCGTTGGCGAGGTCGCCGATCGCATGGATCGCACAGTCCAGGCCCGCGGCCGTCGCGCGGGTCATGAGATCGACGAGCTCATCGGGAGGGATCGTGAGGAGCCCGTGGTTGTGCACGTCGCCCGGGTAGTGGTGCGCGCACGCCGCGGTGCGCGTGCCGAGCGATCCGTCGGTGATCGCCTTGAGCGGGCCCACACGCACGAGGTCGTGCGCCGCCCCACGCACGGGATAGCCCGTGCGCAGGCCTTCGGCGATGGCCCGGTCGAGATGCTCCGGATACGTGCCGTACGACACGCGCAGCGCGTCGACCCCCCGCGCCGCTCGGCGCTGCCACGCTTCGTCGTTCCACGTCATGTCGAGATCGACGAGCCCCACGACCCCCCGCGCGGCGGCAGCCCGCGCCATCCGCTCGACGGCCCGATCGGCGATCTCGGGGTCGACGGCGTTGATCCGCCGGGAGATCTCGAAGGCATCCTCTTCGCGGAGCATTCCGGATGCCGGGGGCTCGAAGCCCTCGCGACGGAACGCGGCGGAGTTGAGCCACACGCTGTGGACATCGGCGTTGACGAGGTACGTCGGAACCTCGCCAGTAGTGGCATCCAGGAGCTCGAGGGTCGGAACGTCGTCCCAGAGCCCATCGCGGAAGCCCACCCCCACGCGCCGCCCGTCCACGGCGGGGACGCGTCCCATGATCCCGGCGGCCTCCCGCGCCGACGTGGTGTCGCCCAGGGCGGTGCGGTCCGCCGACAGCGCCCACTGCAGAACGTGGACGTGGTGGTCCCACAGCCCCGGGAGGAGCCAGCCGCCCGCACCCTCGACGACGTGCCCGCGCGGACGAAGATTGCCGGTCGGAGCGATGTCGACGATGCGTCCGCCGAGGATGACGAGATCGACGGGCTCGTCGGGCGTCGGCAGGAACTCCCGGCCCGGGCCCGCGACGCGCACGGCGCGGAGGAACCCCGCGGTCTGGCCGATCATGCGCGCGGACGCGCGTCGGCGGCGCGGCGCATCTCGGCGGCGAGTTCTGGATTGGCATACGGTGCCCGGCCGAGACCGTCGATGATCGTGTCCATGACCTCGGCGGACCGGTTCTGGCTGAGCTTGCGCTTGGCCGCCACGCGCGTCGGGGTCAGGCGGAACCCGACGGTGCCGCGCTCCAGGCGCTCCACGAACCCGGCGTCGTTCGGCGCGCGGTAGAGGCCCCGCGCGTCGTCGCCGTCGCCCTCGAACCGCGCGACCAGCCGATCGAGAATGCGCAGGTTCTCGTCGGGCGAGAGAAGCTCCGGGATGCCACTCAAGTGGGCCGAGACGAAATTCCAGGTCGGCACCGCCGCCACATCGCCGTACCACCGCGGGGACACGTAGCCATGAGGGCCCTGAACGACGACGAGAAGCTCGTTCTCGCCGAGACCGAGGATCACGTCGTCCGGCTTGCCGACGTGGCCCACGATCGTCAGGTCGTCACGGTCGTCGTCGAGCAGGACGGCGTAGTGAGACGCCACCAGGCCATCCGCACCGGACGAGACGAGGGTGACCCACGGATGGCGGTCGATGAGGCGCCGGATCTCACCGACGTCGGTCATCGCGAAGCTCGGATTCTGACGCACCGGATCAGCCTAGAACGCTCATGCCTGGCAGCTCGGGCACCAGTACAGCTTGCGTCCCGCCGCCTCTTCCATCAGCACCGTCGTGCCGCAGATCCGGCACGGCAGGCCGGCTCGGTGGTACACCCAGTGGCGGTCGTCGCGATGCGCCATCGCGCGACGGTACGCCTCGGGATCGAGGTCGTCCATCGTCATCATCTGGCCGGTCTCGACGCCGATCGCCAAGAGCCGCACCCAGTCGTGCCAGATCTCGCGCACCGTGTCTTCGGGAACGTCGCGGCCCGGGGTGTGGGGGTTCTGGCGTGCGCGGAAGAGGATCTCGGCGCGGTACACGTTGCCGATGCCGCTGACGACCGCCTGGTCCATCAGGAGCAGGCCGATCGCGGTGGGCTTGCGCCGCACGGTCGAGACGAACCGTTCCTCGGCCTCGGCGAGGTCGTCGACGAGCGGGTCGGGGCCGAGCTTGGCGATCGTCGCGGCGACCTCGTCGGGCGTCTGCAGCGCGCACGTCGTCGGTCCGCGCAGGTCGGCGCACGTCGCCTCGGTCAGCAAGCGCAGACGTACCGCGCCCACGACCGGGGGCGGCCACTCGGTCTGCTCCTCGAGTCCGGTGGTCTGCTCCGACATGCGCACGCGGGCGCGGCGCGGAGCACCGATCGAAGTGAGGGAGTTCTCGCCGGCGGCATCCAGGATCGGCACGTCGAGGAGCGTGCCGCGCTGATTGGTCTGGCCCATGCGACCGTTGGCCGCCGCGATCGTCGCGTCGACCGCGACCTCGCCGGAGAAGTCCCACGCTCCGTACATGCCGAGGTGGACGCGCAACCACACGTCGCCGTCGAAACGCAGGAACATCTGCTTGCCGACCGCGCGGACCTCGAGGGCCTCGCGGCCGTCGATGACCGAGGCACCCTCGACGAAGCGGCCCTGCGGGCTGGATGCCGCCACGGTGCGGCCCACGATGTTGCGATCGAATTGGCGCGCGATGCGGTGGACGGAATGCCCTTCGGGCATCAGCCTGCCTCGGGGTCGAAGGAGTCGCTCGCGTCGAGGACGTCGGGCGTCGCACTCCCCTCGCGCGGGTCGGGCAGCAGAATGCCGTCCTGCTCGAAGGCGGCGAGCTGTGCGATCCGGCGCGCGTGGCGCTCTTCGCCCGAGAACGGCGTTGCGATGAAGCGGTCGATGAAGGAGACGGCCTCATCGAACGTGTGCTGACGGGCGCCGATCGCGATCACGTTCGCGTCGTTGTGTTCGCGCGCGAGCTCGGCCGTCGCGATGCTCCAGACCAGCGCGGCCCGCACACCCGGCACCTTGTTCGCCGCGATCTGCTCGCCGTTGCCGGAGCCGCCGAAAACCACGCCCAGAGTCTCGACGCCGTCGGCCTGGTCTCGCACGACCGCTTGAGCGGCGCGGATGCAGAAGGCCGGGTAGTCGTCGAGCGGGTCGTACTCGATCGGACCGTGATCGACGACCTCGTGGCCCTGCGAGGCCAAGTGGTGCTGCAGCTGGGTGGAGAACTCGAGACCGGCGTGATCGGTGCCGATGTGAATGCGCATGCGCTCATCTTATTGAGAGCCTCGGACACCCCGGGCGCACACGACGAAGCCGCCCGGTGCGGACACCGGGCGGCTTCGGTCGAGTCAGGGGCGCAGGCCCGCAGCGACCGGCTTGAAGCCGGCGCGGATGTTCTCGCAGCAGCCCGGGCGGCACACGTCGTACCAGGGACCGAGGTCGGTGACGTGGGGGCGCTCGGACTTCGGCGTGCCCGCCAGACGCTCCTCGACGAGGTCGACCAGACCCGACACGTACGCCGGGTCGACGCCCGGGGTCGGCGTGCGGACGGCCCGGATGCCGGCTTCTTCGGCCGCCTCCATCGCCTCGGTGTCGAGGTCCCACAGCACTTCCATGTGGTCGCTGACGAAGCCGAGTGGCACGATGACGACCGCCTCGGCTCCGCGACCGGGGAGCTCGGCGATGACGTCGTTGACGTCGGGCTCGAGCCACGGCTGCGAGGCCGGGCCGGAGCGGGACTGGTACACCAGCTCCCACTCGACGTCGGCCACCGCGGCGGCGACCTCGGCCATGACGTACGCAGCGACGGCCTTGTGCTGAGCCTCGTAGGCGCCGCCTTCGCCGAAGTCGACGTCCCGCGGGCCGGAGCGCTGCGCGTCAGCGATCGGGATCGAGTGGGTCGAGAACAGCACCCGGATCTTCTCGGCGGCGATGCCGTCGGCGACGTACGCCGACACGGCATCCTTCACGCCCTCCACGAAGGCTGAGACGAAGCCGGGGTGGTCGAAGAACTGGCGGACCTTGTCGATCGTGACGGTCTCGCCGAGTCCGGTGGCCTCCAGCACGCGGGCGTAGTCCTCGCGGTACTGGCGGCAGCTCGAGAAGGAGCTGTAGGCGCTCGTCGCGATCGCGAGGAGCGTGGTGTGGCCGGCGTCGGCCGCTTCGGTGAGCGCTTCTTCGAGGTACGGAGCCCAGTTGCGGTTGCCCCAGTACACGGGCAGATTCACCCCGCGCCGGGCGATCTCGGCCTCGAGCGCCGCCTTCAACGCGCGGTTCTGGGCATTGATGGGGCTCACGCCGCCGAAGTGACGGTAATGATGGGCGACCTCTTCGAGTCGCTCATCGGGGATTCCGCGCCCGCGCGTGACGTTGCGCAGGAACGGGATGACGTCGTCCTGTCCTTCGGGACCGCCGAAGCCGGCGAGGAGGATGGCGTCGTACGCCACGGGCGTCTCGACCCATTTGGGTCCGGATGCCGCGGCGGGAGACGCGTACAGGACGGTCTCGGGGCTGGTGTCCGTATCGATCGTGCTCACCCCCACATCTTTCCACCTACGCGGTGAGCCCGGCCGTGGGATGTCTCGACAGTAGGCTTATACGGTTGTCGTCGGCGCCAGCAGCGTCATCCGCGACGATCCACCCTCATCCACGGGAGAACGCCAGTGCCAGGAGAGAACCTCACCCGCATCGAAGCGCAGGAGCGCCGCGCGATCGTCGACACGCACGAGTACGACGTGCACCTCGACCTGACGCGGGGCGACGAGGTCTTCGGTTCGGTCACGACCGTCCGCTTCGCCGCGACCGAGGGCGCTTCGACCTTCATCGACCTGATCGCCCGCGCGGTCAACTCGGTGACGCTGAACGGTCGCACGATCGACCCCGACACCGCGTTCGCCGACTCGCGTATCGCGCTGGACGGACTCGGGGCCACGAACGAGCTCGTCGTCGACGCCGACTGCGAGTACACCAACACCGGCGAGGGCCTGCACCGCTTCGTCGACCCCGTCGACGGCGAGGTGTACCTCTACTCGCAGTTCGAGGTGCCCGATTCGCGGCGTGTCTTCACGGTGTTCGAGCAGCCCGATCTCAAGGCCGAGTTCACCTTCACCGTGACCGCTCCCGCCGCGTGGAAGGTCGTCTCCAACTCCCCCACTCCCGAGCCGATCGAGCTCGGTGACGGTGCGGCACGGTGGGAGTTCCCGCCCACGCCCCGCATCTCCTCGTACATCACCGCGCTCGTCGCGGGCCCCTACGAATCCACGTTCTCCGAGCTCACGAGCGCCGACGGCCGCGTCATCCCGCTCGGTGTCTACGCCCGCAAGAGCCTGTGGCAGTACCTGGATGCCGACTACGTCTTCAACAAGCCCCGTCAGGGCTTCGCGTACTTCGAGGAGAAGTTCGGCTTCCCGTACCCGTTCGCCAAGTACGACCAGCTGTTCGTCCCCGAGTTCAACGCGGGCGCGATGGAGAACGCCGGCGCCGTCACGTTCACTGAGACCTACGTCTTCCGGAGCAAGGTCACGGATGCCGTCAAGGAACGTCGCGTCGTGACGATCCTGCACGAGCTGGCTCACATGTGGTTCGGCGACCTCGTGACCATGAAGTGGTGGAACGACCTGTGGCTGAACGAGTCGTTCGCCGAGTGGGCGTCGACGATCGCGACCGCCGAAGCCACCGAGTGGAAGGCCGCGTGGACGACCTTCAACGCGATGGAGAAGACCTGGGCCTATCGCCAGGACCAGCTCCCCTCGACGCACCCCGTCGTCGCCGAGATCACCGACCTCGAAGACGTCCAGGTCAACTTCGACGGCATCACGTACGCCAAAGGCGGGTCGGTTCTCAAGCAGCTGGCCGCGTGGGTCGGCATCGAGGAGTTCTTCGCCGGTGTCGCCGCGTACTTCCAGAAGCACCAGTGGTCGAACACCGAGGTCGGTGACCTCCTCGCCGAGCTCGAGGCCACGAGCGGCCGCGACCTGGGCGACTGGGCGAAGAAGTGGCTCGAGACGGCGGGCGTCAACACGCTCTCGCCGCTCATCGAGCAGGACGAGCACGGGTCGATCACGCGCTTCGCGATCGTCCAGACCGCACCCTCCGACTACCCGACGATCCGCCCGCACCGCCTCGCGGTCGGGTTCTACTCGCTCGACCGGTCCGGTCGCCTCGAGCGGGTGCACCGCGTCGAGCTCGACGTGGACGGTGACCGGACCGAGGTGCCCGAGCTGCGCGGCATCCGTCGTCCCGACCTCGTGCTCCTGAACGACGACGACCTCGCGTACGCGAAGATCCGTCTCGACGAGCGGTCGCTGGCCACGGCGATCGCGCACCTGAAGGACATCGCCGACCCGCTGGCTCGCTCGCTCGTCTGGGGTGCCGCGTGGGACCAGACCCGGGATGCCGAGTCCTCGGCGACCGACTACATCGACCTGGTGCTGCGCAACATCGGCGCCGAGACGGAGTCGACCACCGTCCGCACGACCCTCGCCCAGCTGCAGCTCGCCGCCAACAGCTACGTCGCCCCCGCGAAGCGCGCGGAGGCGCGCGAGCGGGTCGCCGACGGGCTGTGGGAGCTGGCCCAGGCTGCCGAGTCCGGCAGCGACAGCCAGCTGCAGTTCGTGACGGCCTTCGCGTCGGCCGCGGCCACTCCCGCCCACGTCGAGACCGTCCGGGCGCTGCGCGACGGTGACACCGTGCTCGAGGGTCTCGAGATCGACACCGACCTGTCGTGGCAGCTCCTCGTGGCCCTCGCCGCGGGCGGATCCGTCACCGCGGCCGACATCGACGCGGCGCGCGCGGCCGACAACACGGCCAAGGGCGGCGAGTTCGCGGCCCAGGCCCGGGCCGCCCTGCCCTCCCACGAGGCGAAGCAGGAGGCGTGGAGATCGCTCGTCGATCGGGCGGACGCACCGAACACGATCGTGCGCGCGGCCGCTCTCGGCTTCACCCACCCGGCCACGGTCGACGTGCTGGCCGACTTCGTCGAGCCGTACTTCGCGATGCTGATGCCGATCTGGGAGAGCCGCAGCTACCAGATCGCGCAGTACCTCATCGTGGGGCTGTACCCCGCGGCCCTGGCGAACCGCGCGCTGCGTGACGCCACCCGCGCCTGGCTCTCGTCGCACTCCGACGCGGCGCCGGCGCTGCGCCGCCTGGTGAGCGAGAACCTCGCGGGCGTCGAGCGCGCGCTCGCGGTGCAGGAGCGCGACGCGCAGTAGATCGGGTCCCCGTACGCCCCCTCCCGCTCCGGCGGGAGGGGGCTTACGTACGTCTGGAGATGTACGCACGGGTCAGAGATCAGCCCTGCGGGGGACGCGCCGGCGTGGGGGTGATTCCTAGCCTGGACACATGATCGTCGCAGACCACCTCACCAAGCGCTACGGCACACGCACGGCCGTGTCCGACGTCTCCTTCACCGTGCCGCCGGGCCGGGTCACGGGCTTTCTCGGGCCCAACGGCGCCGGCAAGTCGACCACGATGCGCATGATCGTGGGGCTCGACCGCCCCACCGCCGGCAGCGTCTCCGTCAACGGCACCCCCTACGGCCGCCTCGCGGCTCCCCTCACCGAGGTGGGTGTGCTGCTGGACGCCAAGGCCGTCCACACCGGGCGCTCGGCCCGCAACCACCTCCGGGTGATGGCGGCCACGCACGGCATCGACCGCCGTCGCGTCGACGAGGTCATCGACCTCACCGGCCTCGCGTCGGTCGCCGACAAGCGGGCCGGCGGATTCTCGCTGGGCATGGGGCAGCGTCTCGGGATCGCCGCGGCGCTGCTCGGCGACCCCCACACCCTCATCCTCGACGAGCCGGTCAACGGGCTCGACCCCGAGGGCGTGCGCTGGGTGCGCGAGTTCGTCCGTCACCTGGCGGCCGAGGGACGCACCGTGCTGCTCTCCAGCCACCTCATGAGCGAAATGGCCCAGACGGCCGACCACGTCATCGTCCTCGGCCGCGGAGCGGTCCTCGCCGACGCGCCGCTGAAGGACCTCGTGCGGTCGTGGACGTCCGAGACCGTCCTCGTCCGATCTCCCGACCTCGCGCGTCTCGTCGACGTCCTCTCCCCGACCGGGGTCACCGCGACCCTCGACGCGCCCGGGGTGGCCAGCCTCACGGGGGCGAGCGCCGCCGACATCGGCGATATCGCCGCCCGCCACGGCATCCCCCTGCACGAACTGACCCCGCGCAACGGTTCCCTCGAGGACGCCTACCTCGCCCTGACCGACGACGCGATCGAGTACAAGACGAAGGAACTCGCATGACCGCCCTGACCTCCCCGCGCCGCGCGACGTTCACCCGGGCCGCCAGCGGGCCGACCTTCCTCCGCAGTCTGCGCAGCGAGCTGCTCAAGCTCACGACCGTGCGTTCGAC
>NZ_CAKKMM010000118.1:0-10762 GCF_918698205.1 Microbacterium sp. Bi128
GCCCTCGGGGGGGCACCCGACACTCGAGCAGGATCGATGACCCTCACCACTGAACCCCGCACCCCCGAGCGGGCCCCGTCCCGGCGTAGCACTCGGGCGGATGCGGTACCGACCACGACGGGCACGCGGGTGGCCTGGATGATCAAGCTGGTGCTAATCGCTCTGCTGGATGCGGTCGGCGGGTTCGCGGTGTTCACCCTCTTCACCCTCGACCAGGTCATTCCCGCCGCCGCGGTGCTGGTCGTCGTGGTCGCGTTGAACGTGGTGTACCTGAAAAAGGGGCTGCTGCCGGCGAAGTATCTCGCGCCAGGGTTGATCTTCCTGGTGGTGTTTCAGATCTTCGTGGTCTTCTACACCGGGTACATCGCGTTCACCAACTATGGCGACCAGCACAACGGCAGCAAGCAAGACGCCATCGAACAGATCATCCGCACCGCTCAAACCCGAGTGGAGGACTCCGCCCAATACCGGGTGGAGATCTACACGCAGGGCGACCAGCTGGGCATGCTCGTCGCCGACCCGGACGGGACCACGGAATTCGGTACCGCCGACACCCCCCTCGCCCCGGCAGGTGCCGCCCCGGCCGGGTGGACGAAGCTGACCCTGCAGCAGATCCTCGCCCAGCAAGACGAGGTGCTCGCCCTGACCGTCCCGTTCGATGACGACCCGAACTCCGGCACCCTGCGCACTGCGGACGGGTCCACCGCGTTCGTCTACACTTCCGCCCTGCAGTACGACGAAACCGCGGACACCTTCACCCGCACCGACACCGGTACCGTCTACACCGACGATGGAGAGGGTACCTTCCGGAATGCGGACGGGCAGCAGCTCGCCCCCGGCTGGCAGGTCCCGGTCGGCTTCGACAACTTCGCCCAGGCGTTCACTAACGACCAACTCCGCGACCCGCTGCTGCGCGTCATCGTCTGGACTTTCGCTTTCGCGTTCCTTTCCGTGGCTACCACCTTCGCCCTCGGACTGTTCCTGGCGATCGTGTTCAACCACCCCCGGGTGCGGGGCAAGAAGATCTACCGGGCGGTGCTGATCCTCCCGTACGCGTTTCCCGCGTTCTTGTCCGGGCTGGTGTGGGCGGGCATGCTCAACCCCGAATTCGGATTCTTTAACCAGGTCCTGTTCGGCGGGGCGCAAATCCCGTGGCTCTCCGACCCCTGGCTGGCCCGATTCAGCGTCCTCCTCGTCAACTTGTGGCTGGGGTTCCCGTACATGTTCCTCGTCTGCACCGGGGCGCTGCAGTCCCTCCCCGACGACGTCCTCGAAGCTGCCACTATGGACGGCGCCGGCGCGTGGCGGATCTTCCGGGCCATCAAACTGCCCCTCCTGCTCGTGTCCGTGGCGCCACTGCTGATCGCGTCGTTCGCCTTCAACTTCAACAACTTCAACGTCGTATATATGCTCACCCGCGGCTGGCCACGCTTCACCGACACCACCCTCGACATCGGCGCCACCGACCTGCTCATCACCCTCGTGTACAAGGTCGCGTTCGGTGGGGGAGGCGGCCGCGACTACGGCCTCGCCTCCGCGTTCGCGATCCTCATCTTCCTCATCGTCACCGTGGTCACCATTATTAGCTTCCGCCGCACCCGAGCCCTCGAGGACATCAACTCATGACCCCCTCGACCACACCCCTCACCACCGCCCGCCGGCCCCGACTCGCCCGATGGTTCACCGACACCGGATGCCGCCACGTCGTCGGGATCCTCGCCTGCATCTTCGCGGTGTTCCCGCTGCTGTACATCCTCAGCGTCTCTCTGGACTCCAGCGGCACCCTCACCGGCTCCAACCGCCTGTTCGAATCCTTCGACCTCACCAACTACATCAACCTGTTCACCACCGCCAACGTCCCCTTCGGGCGATGGTTTGCCAACACCCTGGTTATCGGCATCGTCACCAGCGTTGCCACCGTCTTCCTCGGCGCTCTCGCCGCGTACGCGTTCTCCCGTATGCGCTTCACCGGCCGCCGCCTCGGACTTCTCACCCTGCTGCTGGTGCAACTGTTCCCCCAGTTCCTCGCCGTCGTCGCGATCTTCCTGCTGATGATCAACATTGGTCGTGTGTTTCCCGCGATCGGGATCGGCACCCACGCCGGGCTCATCATGATCTACCTCGGCGGCGCACTGGGTGTGAACACGTTCCTCATGTACGGCTTCTTCAACACCGTCCCCGTCTCCATCGACGAAGCCGCCAAGATCGACGGTGCGGGGCACGCTCGTACGTTCTTCACCATCGTCCTGCCGCTGGTGACTCCGATCCTGGCGGTGGTGGGGCTGCTGTCCTTCATCAGCGTCACCAGCGAATTCATCATCGCCAGCGTCATGCTCACTACCCCCGAAGACCAAACCCTCGCCCTCGGCCTCTACACCTTGGTCTCCGGATTTCAGTCGCAAAACTGGGGCATCTTCGCCGCCGGGTCCGTCATCGCCGCCCTCCCCGTCGTCGCCCTCTTCCTATTCCTGCAACGCTTTATCGTGTCCGGCCTGTCCGCCGGCAGCGTCAAATAACCCCACCCCGCACCCACCGGAGCTCACCGTGTCAAAGATGTGTTGCGCCCCGGGTTCTTCAGAGGCTCGCGTTGACCCGTTCGCGTTGGGCGGCGGGCGCTTGGTGTGAATCGTAGTGATGCTGCTCGGCCTCGACGGGAGGGATCATCCCGATCGCGGAGTGCAGCCGGCGGTGGTTGAACTAGGGCGTGTCTCCCAATAGCCGTTGCCAGGTGAGAATTGCGCAGAGTGTGAAGCCTGCTCGGTAGGTGATGGCGAGCTTGTCGGGCTCTTCGCAGTTGAGGGTGTAGGTGAGGGTGGGCGGCTGGTTCGTGGATAGGCGTCGAGGTCTTCCAGGATGGAAGTTCTCACACTGCCCATTCGCCGGAAGACCTCGACGTGCACCACCCTACGTTCGCGACCCCTGACCTCACCACGTTCTGCCGTCTCGACGAGCTCGGTCTCGAAGCCGTCGGGCAACTCTTCGAGCCTGACCGGGCGGTGATCGAGTGCCGCGTCGTCGACAACGACCCGTGGTGCCGAGGATGCGGCGCCGAGGGCGTGCCGCGTGACACGGTCACGCGGCCGCTGGCGCATGAACCGTTCGGGCACCGGCCGACGACGCTGCTGGTCCGGGTGCGCCGGTACCGGTGCGATCACTGCCGCCGCACCTGGCGGCAGGACACGAGTCCTGCAGCGGAGCCGCGAGCGAAGATCTCCCGCGGCGGGATCGAGTGGGCACTCACGGCGATCGTGGTCGACCACCTCACCGTCTCCCGCGCCGCAGCAGGCCTCGGGGTGTCGTGGCACACCCCGAACACCGCGATCATCGCCGAGGGCAGGAAGCGGCTCATCGACGATGCCACCAGGTTCGACGGAATCACCACGATCGGGGTCGACGAGCACGTCTGGCGGCACACGAGGTTCGGCGACAGGTACGTGACGGTCGTGATTGACCTCACCCCGGTGCGCAACAAGACCGGCCCAGCCAGGCTGCTCGATATGGTCGAGGGGCGTTCGAAGGCCGTGTTCAAGCAGTGGCTCGCCGCGCGACCCGCAGCCTGGTCGAAGGCGATCGAGGTCGTCGCGATGGACGGGTTCAGCGGATTCAAGACGGCCGCAGCCGAAGAGCTCCCCGACGCGGTTCCGGTGATGGACCCGTTCCATGTCGTCCGCCTCGCCGGCGACGCGCTCGACCGGACGAAGCAGCGGGTCCAGCAGGACACGCTCGGGCACCGCGGTCACGCCGGCGACCCGCTCTACGGGGTCCGCCGCACCCTCCACACCGGCGCCAGCTTTCTCACCGAGAAGCAGACCGCCCGGCTCGACGCGGTGTTCGCCGTCGAGGAGCATGTCGAGGTCGAAGCGACCTGGGGTGTCTACGAGCGCATCGTCGCTGCCTACCGTGAGCCCGACAAGAACAAGGCGAAGGAGATGATGCGGGCCGTGATCGACTCCGTCAGCAACGGCGTCCCCGCGATGCTCAAAGAAGTCCACCGCCTCGGACGGACGCTCACACAGCGCGCCGCGGACATCCTCGCGTTCTTCGACCGCCCCGGCACATCGAACGGTCCGACCGAGGCGATCAACGGGCGCCTCGAGCACCTCCGCGGCTCCTCACTCGGCTTCCGCAACCTCGCCAACTACATCGCGAGATCACTACTCGAAGCCGGTGGATTCAGACCCGCCCTACACCCCTGATTCCGAAGAGCCCTTTAAGTGCACAGTCTCGTACTGTTTTTGCCACAAGTAAGCGCTTGCGACTTTCCCCCCGAAACGCAACAGACTGGCTTGATGCACCCCGAAACGCGGCCAGTTTTTCGTGGAAGCGCTTGCAGGTCGCGAGAAGTCTGGCTATCTTCTGACCGGTGGCGTACACATGGGTCGTGCGCCGTTGACATGCAGTTCGAAGACGAACCCAACGGAGGAATCCCCATGTCCGATACATCCACGACGTCCGCGAGGCCGAGACGGAGAACACGTCTCCTCGCGTCGCTCACGGCCGGAGTGCTGCTGGCCGCCGGCCTGACCGCCATGACGGCGCCCGCGATGGCAACCACTCCCCAACCCACGCCGACCGTCGCATCCGACAACGGCAGGGGCAACGTGATCGCCAACATGTTCCAGTGGACCTGGGACTCGGTCGCCGCAGAGTGCACGAACTCGCTCGGCCCCGCCGGCTATGGATACGTCCAGGTCTCGCCGCCCCAGGAGCACATCCAGGGCAGCCAGTGGTGGACGTCCTATCAGCCCGTCAGCTACAAGATCGAATCGAAGCTCGGCACGCGGTCCGAGTTCGCCGCGATGGTCGCGACCTGCCGCAGCGCGGGCGTCGGCGTCGTCGTCGACTCGGTCATCAACCACATGACCGGTGCCGACAACGGCTCCGGCACCGGCGTCGCAGGAACATCGTTCGGGGTCGACAACTTCCCCGGCCTATACAGCTCCTGGGACTTCAACGACTGCCGCAGCAACATCTCCAACTACAACGACCGCTACAACGTGCAGAACTGCCGACTGGTCTCGCTTCAGGATCTGCGCACCGGCTCCGACTATGTGCGGGGCAAGATCGCCGGGTATCTGAACGACCTGATCTCGCTCGGCGTCAGCGGCTTCCGCATCGACGCGGCCAAGCACATGCCCGCGGGCGACCTCGCTGCGATCAAGGCGAAGCTCACGAACCCCAACGTGTTCTGGGTGCACGAGGTCATCGGCGCTTCCGGTGAACCGATCCAGCCGTCCGAGTATCTCGGCAGTGGCGACTCGCACGAGTTCTTCTACGCCCGCGAGCTGAAGTCCCGGTTCGACGGCCAGATCAAGGACCTGCGGTCTATCGGCGACAACAAGCTGCCCTCCGACAAGGCGGGCGTGTTCGTCGACAACCACGACACCGAGCGCAATGGCGAGACCATGAACTACAAGTCGGGAGCGAAGTACACGCTCGCGAACACGTTCCTGCTCTCGTGGCCTTACGGATCCCCCACCGTCTACAGCGGCTACACCTGGTCCGACAAGGACGCGGGCGCGCCCGGCGCTTCCACGACGAGCGTTCCGGACGCCTCGTGCACCTCGTCCGCGTGGACCTGCACGCACCGCAAGACCGAGGTGACCGGCATGGTCGGATTCCACAACACCGTCGAAGGCACGTCGGTCACCAACTGGTGGGACAACGGCGGCAACCACATCGCCTATGGCCGTGGCGCGAAGGGGTACGTGACGATCAACAACACCGCGAGCGCGGTCACCCGCACCTACCAGACGTCGCTTCCCGCCGGGACCTACTGCGATGTCGTCGCGTCCTCGACCTGCGCGAAGACGTACACGGTGTCGGCGCAGGGCACGTTCACCGCGACGGTTCCCGCATACGGCGCACTGGCCCTGCACGTCGGAAAGCTCTCCGGCGGCGGAAACCCCGACCCCGAGCCGGGCACCGACACCACTACGGTGTTCTATTCGACCGAGAAGGGCTGGTCGGCGTACAACATTCACTACCGGATCGGGTCCGGCGCATGGACCGCGGTTCCCGGCGAGCCTCTCACCGCGGCCTGCACGGGGTGGGTCAAGCGTGAGATCGCCGCCGACGGAGCAACGATCACCGCGGCGTTCAACAACGGCGCGAGGACGTGGGACAACAACTCGTCGAAGAACTACACCCTCTCCGGGGAGAACGTCTCGGTGTCGTCCTCCGGCGTCGCCGCAGGCGACCCCTGCGAAACCACCGAACCGGAACCAGGCACGGGCACGACGAGCTTCGGCGTCAACGCGACAACCACGTGGGGCCAGAACGTCTACGTCGTGGGCAGTGTCGCGGCACTGGGCTCCTGGTCGCCTGACGGGGCGAAGCCGCTGTCGTCTGCCACGTACCCGGTCTGGTCGGCATCGATCGATCTGCCGGCCGGAACGTCGTTCGAGTACAAGTACATTCGAAAGGATGCGGCGGGAAACGTCACGTGGGAGAGTGGCGCAAACCGGACCGCCACCGTGCCCGCGAATGGCACGCTGACGCTGAACGACACTTGGCGATGATCTGAAGCAGAGCGCGGGTGCCTCAATAGGGCACCCGCGCTCTCGCTTGTTCTCATCTGGGCGCATACACCCGCCGAAGTCAGTCCATGGGGACGTGCTGGTTGTCCCATTGTCGAAGCCGTCTGAATCGGCCTGACTTTCGTTCCGTTCTTCAAGCAAGGATGGAAGACGATGAACAGGAAGTACTCGCCGGAGATGCGTGAGCGGGCGCTGCGGATGCTCTCGGAGACACGGCCGTCGCACTCGACGTTGATGAGTGCCGTGCGGCATGTCGCAGGGCTGTTGGGGATGAGCCCGGAAACGTTGCGGTTGTGGCAGCGGCAGGCCGAGGTCGACGCGGGCGCTAAGCCTGGCGTTACGACCGATGCGGCGGCGGAGATCAAGCGGCTGCAGAAGGAGAACGCCGAGCTGCGCAAGGCGAATGAGATCCTCAAGGCTGCGAGCGTGTTTTTCGCGAAGGAGCTCGACCGCCCCTGACCGTGATGATCCGGTTCATTGACGAGTACCGGGATCGTTTCGGGGTCGAGCTCATCTGCCGGGTGTTGCGCCCGGCGGTTCAGGGCTTCCTCACCGCGCGCGGGTATCGCGCCGCAGTCGGCCGTGGCCCGTCGGCCCGGCAACTGAGGGACGAACTCCTCGTCCCGGAAGTGGCCAGGTTGCATGCGGAGAACTACGGCGTCTACGGGCGCCGGAAGATGCATGCGCTGATGCGCCGGCAAGGCTGGGACATCGGTCGGGACCAGACCGAACGCCTCATGCGCCTCGCCGGAGTTCGCGGCGTCCGCAAGTCCAAGCGCGTGTTCACCACCCGCTCGGACAAGACGATCGCGCTGCCTGGCGATCTCGTGAACCGTCGATTCACCGCACCAGCGCCGCGGCGACTCTGGGTCTGCGACGTGACTTACGTCGCGACGTGGTCCGGGTTCGCATACGTTGCGTTCGTCACCGACGTCTACTCGCGGCGCATCGTCGGGTGGAACGTCGCATCGACGCTCCGCGCCGAGATCCTGCCGCTGCAGGCGCTCGATATGGCTGCCTGGGGTGCCGGCGGGGACCTCACCGGACTGACGCATCACTCGGACCACGGGTCGAACTACATGGCGATGGTCTACACCGACCGGATCGTCGAGCTCGGCGCTGTGCCTTCGACCGGGACAATCGGCGACAGCTACGACAACGCCCTCGCCGAGGCGATCAACAATCTCTACAAGACCGAGCTCATCCGTCAGCGCGGCCCCTGGCGGACGGTCGAGCAGGTCGAACTTGCGACCCTGGAATGGGTGTGGTGGTGGAACAACCAGCGGCTCCATGGCGAGCTCGACATGCGCACCCCCGTTGAGGTCGAGCAGGCGTACTACGCTGACCTCGAATCAGCCAATCCGGCCCCTGCCGCACAAGGCTACCGATAGGAACGAAAGTCAGGCCGATTCAGTCCGCATTCTTCCCCTCCTCTGAGTGTCTACGCTGGACACGAGGAGCAGCGACCTCGCAACCCGAGCTCGAGCATTGGCGAAGCGCGAACTCGTTGACGTGCCACGACGATGGGCGCACGTGCAGGGCGTGGCGGCGACCGCCGGCGAGGTCGCACCGTGCCTGGATCCTGTCCACGCCGATGAGATCGTCGCCGCAACATGCACTGATTGAGCCGAAGAAGCCGCGCACACCGGTCACCCCTCGGGGGCGAGTTGGTCGAGGATCCGTGCAATCTCCGGATTAACGCCCCGATCGCGCTCGATGTAGCGCCGGCGTTGCACTTCACTCGATTAGGAGACACGCCCTAGTGCTGCGCCGATAATCGACGTTATGTCAGTTCGCCGACTCACACTGCCCGCCGTCCCCGGGCAGTCTTCACTCGGTCACCGTCAGCCTTCGGCATAATCGCGCCGACGGCGTAATGCCTGGCACCGGGGGTGGCAGCGGGGCGGCAACCGCCACAGCGCGTCCGCGAGCAGTCATCACCTACGCCTGTACGAACTTCTCTCCGGCACGGGTGAGGGCAACAGGAGTTGCGCCTCGAAATCGCGTAGCGGTCGTCCGATCTCTCGGCTTTTGCCGACGCCGGAGACCCCCATCACCACCACGGCGCCGAACCCGGGCCCGGCCGCATCCGCTTCAGTGGTCACCAGTCGTGCACGGTTCCGTCGGCGAGGCGGTTGTAGGGCAGGTAGGCCTGCACGTAGGGGTACCTGCCGGCCTCGTCGAGGTCGAGCTCCACGCCGATGCCGGGCTTGTCCCCCGCATATTCTGGAAGACTGGCCCCAGTTTGGGTTAGGGGCAATTCGACGAGCGATATGAATGATTGCCGCGACCGAGTCGTTCTGGTCCTTTGCGCTGGTAGTCACTGATCGTCTCAGCCGGTGATGGCAGAGTACGCCGGCAGCACGCCGAGGGTCAGCAGGATCATGACCAGCACGCCCAGGGCGACGCGGTAGATCACGAACGGCAGGAAGCTGCCGCGTCGGAGATACCGCATAAGGAACGCAATCACCACGTAGCCGACGATAAACGCCATGACTGTTGCGATGCCCGTCTCCACGAGGTTGTACGGACCGGTGCCTTCGCTGGAGCTTTTGTAGAGCTCGTAAAACCCGCTGGCGAAGACGGCGGGGACGGCGAGCAGGAACGAGTACTCCGCCGAAGCGGTGCGCGTGTAGCCGAGCGCGCGACCGAGGGTGGTGGTGGCACCCGAGCGCGAGACGCCAGGGACGAGCGCGAGGGCCTGTGCGAAGCCGTAGGCGATGCCGTGCGGGTAGGTGAGGTCGTCGAGGTCGCGGCGTCGCTTTCCGTAGTGGTCGGCGAGACCGAGCAGGATGCCGAAGACGATGAGCACGACGGCGGTGATCCACAGGCTCCGGAAGTTGTCGCGGATGAGGCTCTGCAGCAGCACGCCCAGCAGGGCGATGGGGATCGTGCCGATGATGACGAGCCAGCCCATGCGGGCGTCGGGGTCGTTGCGCGGCACCTTGCCGGTGAGCGAGCCGAACCACCGCGAGATCACGCGGGCGATCTTCTTGCGGAAGTAGATCAGCACCGCCAGCTCCGTGCCGATCTGGGTGATCGCGGTGAACGTCGCGCCGGGGTCGGTCTGCGACGGCAGGAACTCGCCCACGATGCGCAAGTGGGCGCTGGAGGAGATGGGGAGGAACTCGGTCAGGCCCTGGACGAGCCCGAGGATGATGACCTCGAAGATGTGCATGGAGTCCTTCAGTACGTCCGGATGAGGTCGGCGAGGACTCGACGACCGAACTCGAGCGCGTCGACGGGAACGCGCTCATCGACACCGTGGAACATCCCGGTGAAGTCGAGATCGGACGGGAGTCGCAACGGCGCGAACCCGTAACCGGAGATGCCCAGGGCGGCGAGGGCCTTGTTGTCGGTGCCGCCGCCCATGAGGTACGGGATCACCGGGACGCCCGGGTCGTGCCGCCCCAGCTGGGACACCATGGCATCCACGAGGTCGCCCGAGAACGGAACCTCGAGACCGATGTCGCCGTGGACGACCTCCACCTCGATGCCGGGGCCGACGATGCGTCGGATGTCGGCGAGCGCCGCCTCTTCCGTTCCGGGAAGCACCCGCACGTCGATCAGGGCTTCGGCGCGGTCGGGAATGACGTTGTGCTTGTATCCCGCGGTCAGCCCGGTCGGATTGGTCGTGGTCCGCAGCGTCGAGCGGATGAACCCGGATGCCGCGCCCGTGCGCAACGCGAGGGCGTCGGGGTCGCGGTCGTCGGCGCCGGTCATCTCGGCCAGGCCCGCGAGCAGTTGCGTCGTCGTGTCGGTGAGCGTGATCGGCCAGTCGGCGCGGCCGAGCGCGGCGACGGCTTCCGCCACGGCGGTGACGGCGTTGTCGGGGTGCAGCGCACTCCCGTGACCGGCGCGGCCGCGGGCGACGAGCTTGATCCACAGGAGCGCCTTCTCACCGACCTGCAGCAGGTAGGCACGACGGTCGTCGACCGTGATCGAGTAGCCGCCGACCTCGCTGATGGCCTCGGTCGCCCCGGCGAACCACTCGGGGCGATCGCGGATGACCAGCGCCGAGCCCTCGACCCCGCCGTTCTCCTCGTCGGCGAAGAACGTCACGACGATGTCGCGCTCGGGCTGCTCCCCCGCCCGCAGCACATCGGCGACGGCCGTGAGGATCATGGCATCCATGTCCTTCATGTCGACCGCACCGCGGCCCCACAGGATGCCGTCGCGGATCTCGCCCGCGAAGGGGTCGACGCTCCAGTCCTCGGCGACGG
>NZ_CAKKMM010000119.1:0-10669 GCF_918698205.1 Microbacterium sp. Bi128
CAACCCCGCCAGGTGCTGCCCGGCGACGTCGTGCAGCTCTTGGGCGATGCGCGCGCGTTCCGCCTCCTGCGCCCGCCGCACCCGGGTCTCGTGTTCGCGCGTCGCCGCCTCGGCCTCGGCGCGCGACACGGCGAGGCGGCGGGAGCGACTCCCCCACCACACCCCCAGCGCTGCGCCCCCCACGACGATGCCGATGAACGCCACACTCTGCGCCGCGAGAAATGCCAAGACACGGTGCACGTCGGCCCCGGTGGACGCCGCCCAGATCGCGAACGACAGCAGGTGCGCGGCGCTCACGCCGAGGACGGCGAGGGCGGTGCGTCCGAGGGACCGACGCGCGGCGAACAGGAACAGCGCCATCGCGACCGGCAGCTGCATTCCCGTGAGCCAGAGGGGGATGCCGAGGAGGAAGGCGAGCGCGAGGTACGCGGTGAGGCACCCACCGACGCCGACCGCGGGCCACCTCGCGCTCACCGCCAGGCTCGACGCCTGGACCGCACACCCGATCAGGATGACGGCGACCACCGCGGCGAACGGGAGCGGCAGGTTCCAGGCGTCCGGGCCCTCGGCTGCGAGCGCCACGGGATTCGACAGCACCTGGATCGCCACGGCGCCGAAGACGATGCCACCGAAGACGATCGGGGCACGACGGCTCGCAAGCACCCCGGCGAGACGGTCATCGGATCGCACGGGCGGCGGTGCGTCGATCGGAACGAGCGGCACGGCGACGCCGTGCGGACGGAGAACGGATCGGGTGGACATGCGGGTTCCTTCCGAGCACGGACATGCTCCCACGGCGGGACGAGACGAATTCAACCGATCCGTCATCCGTTCGGACGAAGTTCTCCCCAGTCCGCCCGGTGGGGTGGGAGTCCGCGGATAACCGGGCCCGAAGCCTGAAATCCGCGCGTCCCCCAGGCCCGCCGCCCCTCGAGGCGGACCATACTCCCCGGCGGGACGAAGGGACGAGATCACCCGGGCAACGTTCACCTGCTGTTCGCTCCCCTCGCCCCGCACGTTCGCCGACCATCGGCGGGGAACGCCCTCGCCGGGCGACCCCGCCCTCGCGCATGATCGCTCCGTCGCCGCCCTTCGGCGAGCACGCCCTCCCCGAGAGACCCGAAGCCATGGCATCCACCCGCATCGTGACGTCCGACGAAGCCGACACGACCCCCGCGTCCACCGACGCCGTCGCCGAGGCGGACGCTCCGCGCAAGCTGTCGCACCCCCGCGGCCTTTCCGACAACGTCTTCCGCGTCGGCGCGCACGGTGGCGGCGTCCTGGTACTCGCGATCATGACGCTCGTGGGGATGTTCCTCGCCGTCCGCGGAGCCCAGGCGATCGCGGTGGCGGGCCCGTCGTTCTTCACCGAGCAGGACTGGGAGCCCAACTCCGGCAGGTTCGGCATCGCCGCCGTTCTGTTCGGAACCGTGGCCATCGCCCTCATCGCGATCTCGGTCGCCCTGCCCCTCGCGATCGGCACGGCGACCTACATCTCCGAGTACGCGCCGGACGGTCTCCGGCGCATGCTCATCGGGACCGTCGACCTGATGGCGGCGATCCCGTCGGTCGTCTACGGCCTGTGGGGGTTCTTCTGGCTCGAGGGCAACGTCATCCCGGTCGCCCAGTGGATCTCGACGTACCTGGGGTGGATCCCGATCTTCGCGGTGCCGCAGTTCGACCCCGGCGACCCGCTGGCCACCCCCACGGTGTTCACCGCGTCGGCCTTCCTCGCGGGTCTCGTCGTGGCGATGATGGTGGCCCCGATCGCCGCGTCGATCATGCGCGAGGTGTTCAGCCAGGCTCCCGTGGGCGAGCGCGAGGGCGCGCTGGCGCTCGGCTCCAGCAAGTGGGGCATGATCCGCAACGTCGTCTACCCCTTCGGGTTCGGCGGGATCGTCGGCGGGACGATGCTGGGCCTCGGCCGCGCCCTCGGCGAGACGATCGCGGTCTACATCGTGATCAGCCCGATCTTCGTCATCAACTGGCACGTGCTCTCGACGGGCACGAACTCCATCTCGTCGCTCGTGGCTCTGCGCTACGGAGAGGCGTCGGAATTCGAGCTCTCGGGCCTCATGGCCGCGGGGCTCGTGCTCTTCCTGATCACGATGGCCGTCAACTTCCTGGCGGGCATCATCATCCAGCGTTCGCGCTCGGGCGCGGCGAGCTGAGGTTCCCCATGACGACCATCCATGACACCGCGCGACCGGACGCCCCGGCGACGCCCACGCGGCGCACGTCGCTCCCCGCGCGCTCCGGGGGCCACGATGCCCACCCCGAGCAGCAGCGCACCCTCACGCGCGTCCGCCGGGAGGACATCCTGCGGATCGTCGGCGCCGCCGTCGCGGCGGTGGGAGCGACCGCCTGGCTGTTCACCCAGGTGCTGCCGATCGAGGGCGGACTGCCCTTCGTCCTCATCGCGTACGGGCTGTTCCTGCTCTTCTTCGTCGTGCTGATCAGCTTCGACGACGACCGGGTGACGATCACCGACCGCGTCTGGGCCGTGGTCATCCACTCGGCCGCCCTCGTGCTGCTCCTCGCGCTGGCGGTCGTGGTGGTGTTCACGCTGGTCCGCGGGTCGGATGCCTTCCTCCAGCTGAACTTCTGGACGCAGGACCTGTCGCTCGCCGGGCCGCTCGACCCGCTCACCACCGGCGGCATGCTCCACGCCGCGCTCGGGACGCTCATCATGATCGCGTTCGCGCTCGCGATCGCGATCCCGCTGGGTCTTCTGACCGCGGTCTTCCTGGCCGAGTTCCCCTCGCCGTTCAGCCGGGTCGTGCGGACCGTGTGCGAGGCGATGACGGCGCTCCCCTCGATCATCTGCGGCCTGTTCATCTACGCGACCTACATCCTGACCTTCGGCTTGGACAAGTCGGGGTTCGCCGCGAGTCTGGCCATCACGATCATGATCCTGCCGATCATCGTGCGCTCCGCCGACGTCGTGCTGCGCCTGGTTCCGCAGACGCTGAAAGAGGCATCGCTGGCGACCGGCGCCTCGCAGTGGCGCACCATCTGGCACGTCGTGCTGCCGACGAGCAAGTCGGGACTCATGACGGCGATCATCCTCGGGACCGCGCGCGGCATCGGCGAGACCAGCCCGGTGCTGCTCACCGCCGGCTACACGACGTTCATCAACCTCAACCCCTTCTCGGGTCCGATGGTGTCGCTGCCGTTCGCGACGTTCACGCTCGTCAAGAGCCCCGAGGCATCGCAGATCGCGCGAGGCTTCGGCGCGGCCGCCGTGCTCATGGTGCTGGTGTTCGCGCTCTTCCTGCTCGCCCGCATCCTGGGCGGCAAGGGAGCGGGCCAGCTCTCCCCGCGCGGTCTCGCCCAGGCCCGCGCCGCCTCGGCCCGCGACGCGGCTCGCTTCGCGCGCCGCTCCGCCGACCCGACCGTGGATGCCACGGCAGCCCCCGCCGCACGATCCGACGGAGCCCCTTCATGAACCGCTTCCGCCTCTCGCTCGTGGCCGCGACCCTGGGCGTCATCCTGATGGGCCTCGGCGTGTTCGGCACGCTCACGCCGGCGCAGGCCGTCGGCACCGTGCACGCCTCGATCGTCGGATCGGGTTCGACCTGGTCGGCGAACGCGCTCCAGCAGTGGATCCGCAACGTGTGGGCGAACTACCAGTGGAAGATCACCTACACCGAGTCGGGGTCGACGCAGGGCCGCAACGACTTCGCCAACGGCTCCGCCGACTTCGGCGTCAGCGAGATTCCCTACGCCATCTCGAACAGCAACGAAGCCGACGTCCGCCCCGCGCGCGGGTTCGCCTACATGCCGATCGTCGCCGGTGGCACCGCGTTCATGTACAACCTGCAGATCGGCGGCAAGCAGGTCACCAACCTGCGCCTGTCGGGCGAGAACATCGCCAAGATCTTCACCGGCGCCATCACGGTGTGGAACGACCCCGCCGTGCAGGCCGACAACCCGCAGCTCGCGCTCCCGGCGACACCGATCGTGCCGGTGGTCCGCTCGGACGGCTCGGGCACGGCGGCGCAGTTCAGCATGTGGATGCGCCAGGAGCAGCCCGCGGTGTGGGACGCCTACTGCGGCAAGGTCGGGCGCCCGTTCGTGAACGGGCACTGCGGCGTCACGAGCAACTACCCCACGGTGCCCGGCAGCGGGTTCGTGGCACGCTCCGGCGCCAACGGCGTGGCGGGCTACGTCGCCCAGGGGCACGCGGTCGGCGCGATCACGTTCGTGGAGTACTCGTACGCGCTCAACGCCCGCTTCCCCGTGGTGAAACTGCTCAACAGTGCCGGATACTACACCGAGCCGACCGCGCAGAACGTCGCCGTCGCGCTGCTGTCGGCCCAGATCAATCAGGATGCCGGGTCGACCGAGTACCTGACACAGGATCTGTCGCGGGTGTACACGTCGGGAGACGCGCGCACATACCCGCTGTCGAGCTACAGCTACATCATCCTGCCCACCGCCGAAGAGTCGAACTTCACCGAGGACAAGGGCCTGACCCTGGGCGCGTTCGGGGCCTACTTCCTGTGCGAGGGCCAGCAGCAGGCCGAGACGCTGGGCTACTCCCCGCTGCCCGTGAACCTCGTGACCGCGGCACAGGGCCAGCTCGACCGCGTCCCCGGCCGAGACCCGGCCGACTCGCGGTTCTCGGTGGCCTCGTGCAACAACCCCACGCTCGACCCCTCCGACCCGAACGGCAACGCGCTGGCGAAGACGGCTCCCTTCCCCGAGGAGTGCGACCGCGTCGGCACCGTGCAGTGCAGTCGCGGCACGGGCGGGGCGCGCGACGTCGCGACGGGCTCGACCTCCCCCGACCCCGCTGCCGCGGACGCGACCGGCGGTGACGCTGCCCTCGCCGCGGCCGCCGCGGCAGGAAGCTCCGGTGCCGCCGCAGCCGGCACCGCTGCGGCACTCGCCGGCGGCACGCGCCTGAGCGCCGACGTCACGCTCGCGAACGCGACACCGCAGACCTTGCCGGTAGCGGCGTCGGGAGTCCTCCCCGCCCTCGCGCTCGGCGCCGCGGCCGCCGGGCTCGTGGTCGCCGCCGTCGCTCCGCCGCTGTGGGCCGCACGCGCCCGGCGCACCCGGCGCCGTTTCCCCCTCGATCGGAAGACGACATGACCCGCTCCCTCTCGCCCCGCCCCCGTCGGCGCGCCCGCATCGCCACCGCGGCGACCTTCGTGGTGACCGTGTGCCTCGGCCTCGGCGTCGCCGCGACCCCGCCGGCCTCATCGCCCGCGACGGCCGCCGAGACCGGCTCGGCGGTGACCGTCGCGTGGGCGGGAGGCAACGACCCGGCGGTGCAGAAATACCAGGTCGATCACAAGAAGACGCTCACCGACGCCTCGGGCGCCGACGCCGGCGGCGGGCACTGGGACGACTTCAAGAACCTGAAGGTCGCGGTGTCGAAGACCGCCGGCCTGCGCGACGAGGCGATCGTGGTCACGGCGACGGGGATGGCGCCGACGTCGTTCTGGAACAGCACCGAGACTATGCCAAGCAACTTCCTCCAGCTCATGCAGTGCTGGGGCGATGACCCGCTGGCCGCAGACTTCGCGGAGACGTGCCAGTTCGGCGCGTGGTCGGCAGAGACGGGGAACGACGCGGCCGGCGAACAGATCGCGAAGGTGCTAGGAAGCGGTGCGGCTACCCGCGGGGGCGAGGAACTCGTCGACGCACTCCCCTTCCGCACCGTTGCGGGTGTGAAGTCGAAGCCCGAGCAGATCAATTTTAAAGGGTCTCAACGCACCATCACCGGTACCGCACGCTTCTACTCGGCGGCGAACTCGAACGAAGAGCCGATCGCCTACGTGGGCGCCGACGGGGCGCGGACGTCCTTCACGGTGCAGACCGCCGGAACCCAGCCCTATCTCGGCTGCGGCACCCCGCAGCGGACGCGCTGCTGGCTCGTCATCGTGCCGCGCGGCGTCCACTCGGGCGAGCGGGCCCACGACGACCCGACGGCGCTCACGTGCTTCCCTCCCGTCCGGGGCGGCCGACCGCACGGCCAACAGACGCTGGCACAGCTCGGTTCGCCGGTCGACCCCGACTGCGGGTTCTTCGACAACCGCCTCGTCGTGCCGCTGGACTTCGCCCCGCCGACCTCGGGCTGCGCGGCCGGGGCGCCCGAGTCGCGGCTGGTCGGCAGCGAACTGCTCGCCGAAGCCATGGGCTCGTGGCAGCGCGGACTGTGCGCCAGTGTCGGCACCGCCTACAGCCTCACCACCAGTTCGGGCGGCGTCACCCGCGACCAGTTGCTGACCGGGCGCGCGACGGCGGCGGTCACCGCGAATCCGGTCACCGCCGACACGGTCGGCGAAGCGAATAGGGCGCTGGTCGACGACGCGCGGGTACGGTACGCGCCGGTCGCCAATGCGGCATTGACCGTGTCCTTCGTCATGTCAAAGGTGGAACAGATCGGGGACCGCCCCCCGCGGATCGTGGTGTCGCGCGATATCAAGATCACCCCGCGTCTGCTCGCCAAGGCCCTGACGCAGTCGTACAACTACGATGTTCCGTGGCTCGACGGGCGACCGCGGGTTCTCCCGCTCCCGGCGAACCCTCTGTTGCTCGCGGGCGGGCGCGACGTGGCGGATCCGGAGTGGTTCGCGCTCGGCAATCCCGCGCCCCTGGATCACCCTGGACACTTCGTGGTCACCGGCCCGCAGGGCGAGGATGCGACGCAGGCGCTGTGGCGCTACATCCAGGCCGACGCCGATGCCGCCGCCTTCCTGCGCGGGGAGCCCGATCCCTGGGGCACGCGCATCAATCCGTACTTCCTGCCGGCGGGGCACCCCGACGCGAAGGGGGGCGGGCTCGCGTACGACCTGTCGCGGGATCCGATCGACACCGTCCCGCGCGCCGACCAGACGCGGTTCCCCGAGGCCACCACGCCGGCGGAGGAAGAGGAACTCAAGACCAGATACCGCGGGCTCCAGGTCGACTCGGTGGGCATGATGCCGTACTCCGAGAGCTTGACGGCGAACGCCGCGCGCATCGCCCGCACCGACACGAAGTTCACGAACCAGTGGGATCCCGCTAAGGACAACGGGGCCGCGTCGCCCACGGGAGGCTGGGTGCCCGTGCTCCCCCACATCGGGGGAAACCGGTTCACCATGGGGCCGACCGATGCCGCCTCCGCTGCGCGGTTCGCGCTCGACAGCGCCGCCCTTCCCCTTCCTCTCGCCGCGCGCACGAGTAAAGACGACGTCGCCTCGGCGCGCACCTGGGTCGCCCCGACCGCGACGTCGATCGGCAACGCCGCCCGAACCCTCACGGGCAGCGACCCCGAGACGCTGCCGCAGATCGACCCGCGCACCGTCGGCGCGGACGCCTACCCGCTCACGGTTCCGCTCTACGCGGCGGTCAACGTCGCCGGCCCCGCGCTGGATACCGCGCAGCGCGCGCGCCTCACCGAGTTCCTGGCGTACGTCGAGACCACCGGGAACCGCCCCGGCTTCGCCCCGGGCGACCTGCCGGAGGGGTTCGCCCCGCTCACCGACAGCCAACGGGCGCAGAACGCCGCGGCGCGAGAGAGGATCACGAACGAGGTTCCGGCCGAGACCGTTCCCCCGTCGAGTGGGGGCGCGGTGCCCCCGTCGCGACCGGCCGCGCCGTCTGCCGTCGCCGCGCCCGCCGCGGCGGTACCGGCGACCCTGCCCGCCACGGCTACCTCGACGGCGGGAGCGGCCCCCGCCGCCGCGGCCGCCGCCGCACCCTCGAGCGGGGCGCAGCCCGTCCTCGGGGGCGCGCTGATCGCCGGGATGGCGGGGCTCATCGCCGCGCCGTTCCTCCTACGTAGGAGGACGCTCGGCGGCTGAGAACCGAACACCCACAGACATTTCGTTCGTCCCCGCGAACGAGAGCGGCCCCCCACCAGAACCGGAAAGTCACAGGTGAGGGGCCAGGCCCCACGCAGGGCGCCATAAGGGGAAACGCTAACCCAAGGAGAAGTTGCAATGCAAACGAACACTCGTCGTCGCGCCGTCGTCGCCGCTGCCGCTGCCGCGGCCGTCGCGCTCGGTGCGTTCGGTGCGGCCGGTGCCGCCAACGCCGAGCCCGTCGGCTCGCCGACCTTCCGCTCGCTCGCGGGCGTCGGTTCCGACACCACGCAAGACCTGTACAACGGTCTGAGCCAGGTCATCACGAACGCCGGCGGCACCAAGCTGCTCGGCTCGTACAACGCCACCAACCCCACTACGGGTGCGGTCAACGACGCCATCACCACCAAGAGCGGTGGCACCACCTTCGACCGCCCCAACGGCTCGAGCCAGGGCGTGTCGGCGCTGAAGTCGGCCAAGGACGCCACCACGGTCTTCCGCGGCAAGAACCTCGTCAGCACCGACGTGCAGTTCGCGCGCTCCTCGAGCGCCGCGACCTGGGTCTCCGGCGGAACGTACGCGTACGTTCCGATCGCGCTCGACGGCGTCACCTACGCCAAGAACGCCGCCGGTGCCGCACCGAGCAACATCCCGCTCGGCACGAGCACCGGCCAGGACACCGACGGCGACGGCATCCTCGACCTGACGCTGCGCAACATCTACACGCGTGGCGCCACCACGACGCTCGAGGACGCCGCCAACACCACCTTCACCGTCGGCAACCAGGCCTCGGGCGCCCAGATCGTGCCGTTCAAGCCGCAGTCGGGCTCGGGCACGCTGTCGTTCTGGACCAGCACGATGGGCGGTTCGCTCGGCTCGATCGTGTCGGACTCCTACACCGACGGCTCGGGCTCGCACCAGGTGCAGGAGCACGACGGGGCGGTCACGGCGGCCGTCACCAACGCCATCGTGCCCTTCTCGATCGCGCAGCACATCGCCCAGGGCAACAGCGCGACGCTGCTGACGTCGTACACCGTCACGGTCGCCGACCGTCGTGACGGTGCCGTGCTCGGCCAGATCAACGGCGTCGCTCCGCTCGCCTCGGGTGCGCTGAACACCGCGTTCCCGGTCGTGCGTCCGGTCTTCACCGTCGTGGAGTACGCCGAACTGGCGACCAACACCAACCTGCGCAACACCTTCCAGGGCGCCACGGCCGCGGCCTACACGGCCACGCGCCCGAGCGACCCGTCGAAGCTCGTCATCAAGGACTTCGGCTTCGGCAACCTCGCCGGCGGCGTGACCATCGGCAGCACCACCTACAACCCGGGTGACACCACCTCCTTCCGCACCAACTGATCCCGTGGGGCGGCTCCGGGCCGCTCCCACACCGGTGGCACCCGCCCTCCCGGCGGGTGCCACCGGCCCACGTCTCGACTCGTTCCGTTTCCGCACCCGCCCTCCTCTACCCGAAAGAACCCGCATGAAACGCTCCCGCAGCCTCCTGGCCGCCACGCTCACCGCCGCCGTGGCCCTGTCCGCTCTCGTCGCCGCGAGTCCCGCCGCCGCCGCGACCCTGAACCCCTCCAACGAGATCAACGGCGGCGCCTACACCTTCACGATCGCCCCGTCGAGCGCGTCCGGAATCGACCCCGACGCCGGAGAGTCGGTGCTGAAGCTCGGTGTCGCGTCGCTGAAGGTCGACACCGGCTGCCCGGAGGGCTACCGCGCCTCGTCGCGGACCTACATGGTGACCCCGGACGGGATCGAGACCGCCCTGGCCGTCATACGCGAGAACCAGGCGGCTCCCGCCTGGGGCCTTCAGGGGAAGCCGATCACGCTGACGAGCCCGTATGCCGCGACGTTCGAGCACCTCGACGAGCGCACCTTCCCCACCGGGATCAACCGGCTCGTGATCACGTGCGACCCCGAGATCGGCGACACCTCGAACCCGATCGGCGACGCGAAGTACTTCGTCGCGTTCATGGAGGTCGACCGCGCGACCGACTCGTGGAAGCAGGTCCCGCGCCCCGCCGCCACGCCCGACCCGCAGACCGCCACGAGCACCACGCTCGCCGCCTCGGGCACCTCGGCCACCGCGACGACCCTCTCGGCCACCGTCGCTCCCGCTGCGGCCACCGGCACGGTCGCCTTCACCCAGAACGGCACCGCCATCGGTGAGGCGCAGGTCACGAACGGTGTCGCGACGTGGAGCGCGACCGGTCTGACCGCCGACACCGAATACACGTTCGGCGCGCAGTACCTCGGCGACACGGCCCACCTGACGTCGACCGCGACCGCCATCAACGTCCGCACGGCCGCCGCCCCCGTCGTGATCGACACCGCCGAGACCGGCGTCACCGTGTCGGTGCCCGCGGCATCCACGGCCCCCGAGGGCCTGAAGATCACCGCCTCGCCGAGCTCGGTGCAACTCCAGGGCCCGACCGAGCGCGCTGTCGGCCAGTCGTGGGTCGCCACGGGCTCGCTCGGCACCGTCACGGTCACCGACGCGCGCGCCGACGGCTCGCGCACCGCGTGGTCGCTGTCGGGGCAGTCGTCCGTGTTCACCTCCTCGGCCGGCACCATCGGCGCGAGCGCCCTCGGCTGGACGCCGTCGCTGCAGAGCGGTCCCGGCGCCGCGGGAGCGGCATCCACCGATCTCTCCTCCGCCCGCCCCCTCGTCACGGGCGGTGCCACGACGGGGAACCCCGTGACCACGTCGGCGGCCGCGGCCCTGACCCTCACCGACCACCTCGACGAGGACGTCGTCGATTTCGTTCCCAACTACGACAACCAGCTGACCCAGCCGGACGTGCTGCCGGCCGCGTTCCCCAACCTGCTGGTCAACGGCGCGACGGGCATCGCCGTCGGCA
>NZ_CAKKMM010000120.1:0-10644 GCF_918698205.1 Microbacterium sp. Bi128
AGACGGGGCTGATCTTCAACCGGCTGTCGCTCGACCAGGGGCCGACGTTCGGTGGCCTGTACGGAATCGCCGACCTCTCGGTGCCGACGACCCTCAGCTACGCGCCGTGGAACATCCACGTCGAACAGCGGCAGCCTCCGCAGGTCGTCGACATGCGGGTCGTCTCGGGCGCGATCGGCGCTGTCGGATCCGTGTACGACCTGACGGTGTCGGTCGAAGCCGGCATGGCGGGATCCTCCGCGCGGGAACGTGCGACGCTGTCGATCCGCGCGAAAGACCGGACCGGCGTCATCCAATGGGGGTACGGGCCGAACGGCTTCTTCCCGTTATGGATGTTCGACGGCACGCCGCTGCCGGCGTCGAGTGGCCCCATCCCGACCACCGACCAGCGCTCGTCGATCATGAACCAGTACGGCGGCGACATCGGTGCCTACCTCGAAGCCACCGGCGACCCGATGACCGGACAGGGATCGCAGTACTACTCGATGCCCCTCGTCGAGGTCGAGGAGTGGTCGGTCGCGATCGGGTCGTCCTACGTCGCGCGCGGCACGGGCGGTGAGTTGTTCTTCGACAACCTCACCGAGACGTACAACGACGCGGCCCAATACGTCGTGCGCAACGACTACGAGTGGACCGAATTCTCCGTCCAGCTCCCCGACAGCCTGCAGGGCATGCTGATCGCAACGACGGGCCAGAAGGAGGTCGGTCAGCTGCACTACGCGATGATCGGCGGCGCCGGATCGTCGCAATCGGCCAACGGCACCCTGCAACCGACCGCGAACTGGCCGCAGGGGGCGATCCACATCGCGCCGACCGACGAGACGTGGACGTCACCGCACAGCTGCTACGTGTACCACCTGGACTACTCGGTGCGACTCGACGGTTCGGCGACGCGACCCGCCGCCGACCTCACCTTCCGCGCCGTCGCCGACGACCAAGAACTCACCGCGCTCGGCCGCGCCGTGTACGAGGGGCTGTTCTCGTACGAGGGGACACTCGGCGGGGAGTCCGTGTCCGGCTACGCGTGGGGCGAGATCCAGGGCGTGCCGCCCGCCGGGAAGCCGACGCCGCCGGACTGCACCTGACCGGTCGACGGCGCGTTCCGCGGTGCGGGGGTCCGGGATGCCGAAGGGGATCAGCCGACGGTTCTCGCCGTCACGAGTTCGTCGATGCCGGCCAGGATCGGCTCAGCGTCGAGATCGGGGTCGAGCATCCTCTGCAGCAGCAGACCATCGACGACGACCGCGATGAGGCCGGCGGTGCCGACAGGATCTTGCACGCCCCGCGCGGCGAGGCCGTCGGCGAGCGCCCGGCGGTAGTTGCGGAGGATCTCGCCCACGCGGGTGCGGACCACGGGGTCCCGTCCCGCCACGATGAGGGACTCCTGCAGCAGACGGGCGAGACGCTCCCGCTCCGTGCCCTGGGCGTCGATGTCGATCAGTGCGCGCACCCACGAGAGCGTGGACGCGAGCGACGCGGGAGCCGCCGACGGGGCGCCGAGGGGGGAGTCGGCGAAGAAGCCCTGTATCCCCTCGAGCATCGCGTCACGTCGGAGATCGTCGATGGTGCCCGCGTGGTAGTGGACCAGTCCGGGATTCACGCCGGCGGTTTCGGCCACGCGTCGCGTGGTCGCCGCCGCCCACCCGTCCGTGGCGATGACCTCTTGCGCAGCGGCGATCAATCGCGATCGTGTGGATGCCGTCATCCGCGCATTCCCTCGATGGCGACGACGGCGAGCACGCCGCCCAGGGCGAGATCGATGGACTCGAGGACGAGAAGTTGCGAGGGCAGGGGGTCGTCGACCGAGGGGAAGACCCTCCCCAGGTCCAGCCCGAAGACGGCGATGTAGAGAACGGCGATGATCAGCGCGGCGAGGAACACCCAGGGCGCGCGGGCCAACGCGAAGCCGGCGACGACGAAGCTGGCCAGTCCGAGTGAGACCAGGAAGACGTTGAACGCGTTGTACTGCCAGCGAGGGAGCTGTCGGAAGTCGCGGGTGTCGATGAGGCCGCCCGGGACCATGGGGATCAGCAGCAGCACCATCGCGACCAGGAGGCCGGCGGTGGCGACGAAAGTCAGGTTCATGTCCATGGGCTCATCGGCCTCTCGTGATTTGGTCATCTGCCTAAGGCGTATGACCAAATTAGCACGGAAATGGAGATGATCGGTCTGCGCCTGCCGTCGGCTCGGTCGTACGATGGTGCCTCCCGAGCCCGATCCGGAGGACCGCGCGATGACCGAGAACCCCCTCGCCCACCGGCTCGACTACGACCTCGACTCCCTCGACGACCGTGCGCTGTCGGCATCCCCGCTCGCCCTGTTCGCGCGGTGGTTGGCCGACGCCGCCGACCTGCCCGAGCCGAACGCGATGGTGGTGTCGACGGTGGATGCCGAGGCCCGACCGTCGTCGCGCACCGTGCTGCTGCGCGGGATCGACGACGACGGCGCGCTCTGGTTCTTCACCAACCGGCAGTCGCGGAAGGGGCGCGCGCTCGCAGAGAACCCGTCGGTGTCGGTGCTGTTCCCCTGGTACGCGCTGCAGCGCCAGGTGATCGTGCTCGGTCGCGCCGTGCCGCTGCTCGCGGAGCGCGACGACGCCTACTTCGCGTCGCGTCCGCGCGGTTCTCAGCTGTCGGCCTGGGCGAGCCACCAGTCGGAGCCCGTGGCATCCCGGGCCGCTCTCGAGGAGCAGATGGCGGAGGTCTCGGCCCGATTCGCGGACGACCAGCCCGTACCGCGGCCTCCGCACTGGGGCGGCTACCGCATCGAGCCGCGCGAGATCGAGTTCTGGCAGGGACGTCCGTCGCGGTTGCACGACCGGATCGTGTTCATGCGTGAGGGCGACGGATGGTCGGGGGCGCGGCGGCAGCCGTGACCGGCCGTTCGTCGGGGTCGCGGGATCGCCCGTGGCGGGTTACCGTCGAGTATGGCCCTGCAGCTCTGGCGGCGGATCGCGATCGCCGTGATCCTCGTGGGCGGTTTCGCCGTCTACTGGGCGTCGCTCGCCTTCGAGTGGGACACTCCGCTGTGGGCGCTGCCGTTCGGAGCCGTGATCGCCCTGGCTGCGGTCTCGCTCCTCTCGACCCGTCGTCGCGCGCCGTCCCGTCGCGGTGAGGATCTGTACGCGTCGGACGCGTACAGCGACATCTCCCTCGGACGGGGGCGACCGCGGCATCCGCACCACGAGACGAAGCCGAACGCCCAGTTCGGGCCGGCCCTTCCGGTGGACCCGATCGCGGAGGCCATTCAGCGGCGTCGGGAGTCGGACGAGCGCTGAGTCATTCCTCCCACCGGCCCCGTGCCCGGCTCTCGACGGGAGGAGATTCGGTGAGGGGAGGACGGATGCCTCGGCGCATCTCCTCCGCAGGTCGAATCTCCTCCGCTCGCCGGGGCGTGCCACGTCCCCACCTCCGCACGGGCGCCCTTTTGTTGCCTTCGCCAACTTACCTCTTGCGCTCCGCCGCTCCGTGGTCTAACTTTGCCGTCGAAGCGCTTCCCGGAAGCGCTTAGACAGCTACGAAGGAGTCGCTATGGCAGGGATCGACGAGGTCGCCCGCGCTGCGGGCGTGTCGATCAGCACCGTCTCCTACGCGCTGAGCGGCAAGCGTCCGGTCTCGGCCGATACGCGCCGGCGCATCCAGGATGCCGTGCAGGAGTTGGGGTACAGCCCCAACGCCGGAGCGCGGATGCTCGCCGGCAGCCAGACGAACATCTTCGCGCTGTCCGAGCCGCTCCGCGCCGACAGTCACGCGCCCAGCCACATGGCGTTCATGCACGCGATGACCGTCGCGGCGCGGCGCAAGGAGTACGACATGCTCCTCCTCACGGACGAGGACGCCTCGGCCGGGATGAAGCGCGTCGCCGCGAGCGGACTCGTGGATGCCATCCTCGTGCTCGACGTCGCCCCCGCCGATCCGCGCGTCACCATCGCCCGCGCGAGCGCGACACCGACGGTGTTCGTCGGCATCCCGAACGAGCACGACGACCTCGTGTGCGTCGACCTCGACTTCGAGAGCGCCGCCGTCCAGGCCGTCGACCGCCTCGCCGACGCCGGGCACCACGAGATCGGTCTGATCGGCGGCTCCCGTCGCGCTTACGAGAAGTCGAACTTCCCGCCCCGTGTCCGCAGCGCCGTCCTGGAGCGTGCGACCGAACGCGGGATGAACGCCACCGCGGTGGCATCCGGTGAGGTCGTCACCGACCGCGATCTCGTGCGCCGCTCGGTGCGCGCGTTCGTCGGCGCCGGCGTCACCGGGATCGTCCTGCACGCGCCCGAAGAAGTGCTGCAGGTCCTGCTCGTCGAGCTCGCCGCGCTCGGTAAGAGCGTGCCGGACGATGTGTCGATCGTCTCGGTCGGCAGCAGCTTCGACACGGACGCACTCGCCACCCCGGTCGACTCGATCCCGCTCGTCCCGCAGAACTCGTGCGAGCTCGCCGTCGACCTGGCGATCGAGCTCGTCGCCGGACGCCCCGTGGCATCCGGTCTCCACCTCATCCCGCCGACCTATCTCGAGCGCGGCTCCGTCGCCGCGCCCGGCTCCGCCTGACCCACCCAACTCGACAGCCTGTGCCGTTCGCCCATTATCGAAGCGCTTCGACAATTCTTCGATGATCGGCTTCGGCGCATCCGCCTCCGCTAGCGGACACCCCTGAACCAGCGGAACACAGTGAAAGGAGTGCCAACGATGGCACGCACGAACGCACAACGACGCGCGACCCGAGCCCTCTCGGTCGTCGGCTCGATCGCCGTCGCCGCCCTGACCCTCGCCGCCTGCAGCGGTGGGGGAGGCGACAGCGGCGCCACGGACGGCGAGGGTAAGACCCTCACCCTGTGGCACTACGAAGGCGCCGACAGCGCCATGGCGAAGGCCTGGAACGCCGCCGTCCCGATCTTCGAGGAGAAGACTGGTGCGACGGTGAAGATCGAGGAGAAGTCCTTCGAGCAGATCCAGAAGACGGCGAGCCAGGTGCTCGACACCGACGCGGCGCCCGACCTCATGGAGTTCAACAAGGGCAACGCGACCGCGGGCTTCCTCGCGAGCACCGGGCTCATCGCCGACATCAGCGACGCGGTGACCGAGTACGGCTGGGATGCCAAGCTCGCCCCGTCGCTGCAGACCACGGCGAAGTACTCCTCCGACGGGGTCATGGGCGGCGACACCTGGTACGGCGTGCCCAACTACGGCGAGTTCGTCGGCGTCTACTACAACCTCGACGCGTTCGCCGCGGCGGGCCTGGAAGTGCCCACGACCTACGACGAGTTCGTGAAGGTGCTCGACGCCTTCGTCGCGAAAGGCATCACGCCCCTCGCCGAGGCCGGCGCCGAGTACCCGCTCGGGCAGCTCTGGTACCAGCTCGCGCTCACGAAGGCCGACCGGCAGTGGGTCGACGACTACCAGCTCTACAGCAACCCGGTGGACTGGAACGGATCCGAGGTCGACTACGCCTCCCAGACCCTCAAGGAGTACGTCGACAAGGGCTACATCGCCAAGGACGTCTCGTCGGTGAAAGCCGAAGACGCGGGCGTCTCCTTCATCAACGGCACTTCGCCGATCTTCGTCTCGGGCTCGTGGTGGTACGGCCGCATGGCCAGCGAAGCGACGACGTTCGACTGGACGCTCGCGGCCTTCCCCGGGTCGAAGCTCTCGCTCGGCTCGTCGGGCAACCTGTGGGTCGTCCCGGAGCGCTCGAAGAACAAGGACCTCGCCTACCAGTTCATCGACATCACGATGAGCCCCGAGATCCAGGCGATCATCGGCAACTCCGGCGGCGTCCCGGTCGCGGCCGACACTGCCGACATCACGGATGCCAAGAGCAAGGAGCTCATCGACACCTTCAACGGCGTGCTCGCCGACGACGGCCTGTCGTTCTACCCCGACTGGCCCGCTCCCGGCTTCTACGACGTGCTCGTGCAGGAGCTGCAGGGCCTCGTGACCGGCAGCCAGGATGCCGCGACCACGAACGCGAACCTCGGCAAGAAGTACGACGAGGGCACGGCGGACTTCCGCTGATGTCCCTCCTCACGCGATCGGCTGCTCGGGTGGCACTCCCACCCGAGCAGCCGGCCATCCCTCAGCGCCGCGGTGGCACCGCCGGCTACTGGCTCTACCTTCTTCCCGGCTTCGTGCTGCTGCTCGTGATCGTGATCGTTCCCCTCGTGTGGAACGTGTTCCTGACCTTCACGAAGTGGCGAGGCGTCGGCGACCCCGAGTTCATCGGGCTCGATAACTGGGCCAAGCTGCTCACCGACGACGACTTCTGGACCTCGTTCACCAACTCGGTGTGGATGGTCCTCGCGATGGTCGTCGTCCCCACCGTCGTCGGCCTCGCGGTCGCGGCCCTGCTCTTCGACGTCGTCGGCCGCAAGTTCGGCGGCAAGGTCGGCAGCTTCCTGCGCGCCACCTACTACTTGCCGCAGATCCTGCCGGTCGCGGTGGCCGGCATCGTCATCGGGTGGATCGTCCGCCCCGGCGACAACGGCGCGCTCAACCAGATCCTGGGTGGGCTCGGCCTCCCCTCATACGACTGGCTGGGGCAGATGCCCTCGGCGCTCATCGTGCTCATGGTCGTGTTGGTTTGGGTGCAGATCGGGTACCCGGTCGTGGTGTTCATGGCCGCTCTGCAGCGCGTAGATCCCGAGCTCTACGAGGCCGCCGAACTCGACGGCGCCAACTGGTTCCAGCGGTTCACGGCGATCACGATGAGCATCATCCGCCCCGAGATCTTCGTCGTCACCCTCACCTGCACGATCGCCGCGCTCAAGGTGTTCGGGCCCGTGTACGTCATCACGCAGGGCGGTCCCGCGGGATCGACGATCGTGCCGGCGTATTACGCCTATCTCGAGTTCTTCACCAAGCGGAACGTCGGCTACGGCGCGACGATCGCCACCGTGCTCACGATCGTCGTCGTCATCGTCTCGATCGTGTTCATCCGCGTGCAGACCTCGCTCGAACGCAAGGAAAGGGCGGGACTGTGACCACCACCGCCGTCATCACCACGGGACGTCCCCGGCGCCGCGGAGGCCGCGGCGGCATGACCCGTCGCCGCCCCGTCGACTGGCTGCTGCTCGCGCTCGTCGTCATCGGCGCGCTGCTCGTGCTCGCGCCCTTCTACCTCGTGCTCGTCAACTCGTTCAAGTCGCCCGTCGACTACGCGACCTCGGGCCCGCTCGCCCTTCCGCAGCAGCTCGACTTCGGCGGCATCGTCGACTTCTGGAACCGTGTGGACTTCCCGCGCAAGGTCGGCAACTCGATCCTCATCTCGGGCGTCGTCGCGGTGCTCGCGGTGCTGATCTCGGTGCTGAACGCCTTCGCGATCGGCATCGGCCGCGTCCGCGGACGCACCGGGATCGTGCTGCTGTTCCTGCTGGCGAACCTGCTGCCGCAGGAGGCGCTGCTGTACCCGCTGTACTACATGTTCAAATCCGTGGGCCTGTACGACAACGTGTGGTCGGTCATCATCATCTTCACGGTGGTGCAGGCGGCGTTCGGCACCTACCTGCTGTCGTCGGTGTACGGCACGTTCCCCCGGGAGATCCTCGAGGCCGCCGCGATCGACGGCGCGAGCCGCTGGCAGATCCTGTGGCGCGTGATCTTCCCGATCAGCCGCCCGACGCTGTCGGTGCTCGTCATCTTCTTCTTCATCTGGACGTGGAACGAGTTCCTGATCCCGCTGACGTTCCTGGCATCCAACGACAACCAGACCGTCCCGGTCGCGATCAGCGTGCTCCAGGGCGACCGGCTCATGGACGTCACCACGATCAGCGCGTCGGCCCTGCTGGGCATCGTCCCGACGCTCATCTTCTTCCTCATTTTCCAACGCACGCTGACACGCGGCATCACGGCAGGAGCAGTCAAGTAATGAAGTTCACCGATGGTTTCTGGCTGATGCGCCCCGGCGTGGCCGTCGACTACGCCGCCGAGGCGTACGACATCGGCTCGACCGACACCCCCGATGGTCCGGGGCTGGTCGTGCACGCACCGACGAAGGTCATCGCCAAACGCGGCGACGTGCTCAACCGCACGGTCCTGACCGTCACGCTGTCGTCTCCGCTCGAGGGGGTCGTGCGGGTCCGCGTCGTCCACCACGCCGGAGATACCCGTGCGACGGGATTCACGCTTCCCGGCGCCGTGTCCGGTGGTGGGTCCGTCGAGGTCACCGACGACGGGGGCGCCCTCACGACCGGTGGTCTCGTCGCCCGCGTCGCCCCTGGCGCCCCGTGGGACCTGTCGTTCGAGCTCGACGGGACGCGGCTCACCGGCAGTGGCATCCGGTCACTCGGTCGGGTGAGCCTCGCCGACGGAGCCGACGTCGAGACCGGCGTGATCGGCAACGCCGGTGCCGACACCGGAGTCCCCGCCGCGCGCCACTACCTGCACGAGCAGCTCGACCTGGGCGTCGGCGAGACGATCTACGGCCTCGGCGAACGCTTCGGCCCCGTCGTGAAGAACGGGCAGACGGTCGACATCTGGAACGCCGACGGCGGCACCTCGAGCGAGCAGGCCTACAAGAGCGTGCCGTTCTACGTCTCGTCGGGCGGCTACGGCGTGCTCGTCAACGACTCGGGCCACGTGTCGTTCGAGGTCGGTTCCGAGAACGTCGAGCGCGTGCAGTTCTCGGTCTCGGGCGGGGTGCTGGAGTACTTCGTCATCGCCGGCCCCACCCCGAAGGACGTTCTCGAGCGGTACACCGCGCTCACCGGTCGCCCGCCCGTCGTGCCCGCGTGGTCGTTCGGCACGTGGCTGACCACGTCGTTCACTACTGACTACGACGAAGCCACGGTGACGTCGTTCATCGACGGCATGGCCGAACGCGACCTGCCGCTGTCGGTGTTCCACTTCGACTGCTTCTGGATGCGCGAGTTCAACTGGTGCGACTTCACGTGGGACACGCGCGTGTTCCCGGATCCGGATGCCATGCTCCGCCGCCTCCACGATCGCGGTCTGCGCGTGTCGGTGTGGATCAACCCGTACATCGCGCAGCGCTCGGCGCTGTTCACGGAAGGTGTGGCGAACGGGTACTTCGTGCGTCGGCCGGACGGTTCGCCGTGGCAGTGGGACCTGTGGGTGCCGGGCATGGCGCTCGTCGACTTCACCAACCCGGATGCCGTGCGGTGGTACCAGTCGTACTTGCGCCGCCTGATCGCTCAAGGCGTGGACTGCTTCAAGACCGACTTCGGCGAGCGGATCCCCACCGACGTCGTGTGGCACGACGGCACCGACCCCGAGCGCATGCACAACCTCTACGCGCAGCTCTACAACGCCGCCGTGCACGAGGTGCTCGTCGACGAGCGTGGTGAGGGCGAGGCCGTGCTCTTCGCCCGGTCGGCGACCGCGGGCGGGCAGACGATGCCGGTGCACTGGGGCGGCGACAACTCCTCGACGTTCGCGTCGATGGCCGAGACCCTGCGCGGCGGGCTGTCGCTGGCCTGGAGCGGGTTCGCGTTCTGGAGCCACGACATCGGCGGCTTCGAGGGCACGCCCGACCCGGCGGTGTTCAAGCGCTGGATCGCGTACGGGATGCTGTCGTCGCACAGCCGCTTCCACGGATCGGACTCGTACCGGGTGCCGTGGGCCTTCGACGACGAGGCCGTCGACGTGACGCGCCACTTCTCGAAGCTGAAGCTGCGGCTCATGCCGTACCTCTACGCCGCGGCGCGCGAGGCCACGGTCACCGGCACACCCGTGATGCGGCCGATGGCGTTGGAGTTCCCCGACGACCCCACGACCCTGCATCTCGATCGGCAGTACATGCTCGGCCCCGACCTGCTCGTGGCGCCGGTGTTCTCGGCATCCGGTGACGTCAGCGTCTACCTGCCCGCGGGGGAGTGGACGCACCTGCTGACCGGTGAGCGCGTGACCGGAGGCGGGTGGCGGCGCGAGCAGCACGGCTTCGACTCGCTGCCGCTGTACGTGCGGCCCGGGGCTGTTCTGCCGTGGGGTGCGCGCGACGACCGTCCCGACTACGACTACCTCGACGGGCTGACGCTGCGCGTCTTTCCCGGCGGCGAGGGCGTGGCAGAGGTGACGGTGACGGCGCCCGACGGGCGGACGGAGACGTTCCGCGTGGATCGCGCCGAGGTGACCGAGTAACCGCAGGGGGGCGGGGTCGCCGGACGGCCCCGCCCCCCTGCGCTGGCGGTAAGTCGTCCTTGCGCGAGGTCGCGCCCGGGGTGCTCGTCGCCACGAGTCGCACGAGAGGTTCGGGTTCGTTCGCCGGGACCCTGGTTCGTTGGCGGACGGTCCGTCGTGGCGCGGGGACCCCGGTTCGTGCTGCCGAGGAGGCCCCGGTTCGTCGTGGTGCGGGGCCCCGGTTCGTCGGCGGACGGTCCGCCGGGGCGTAGACGTTCCGCCGGGGCGTAGGCGTTCCGCCGTGACGCCCGTGCGCGCCTGCGCGTCGTGCGCGCCTACGCGCCGCGTGTGACGCTGTGACGTTGTGACGTTGTGACGTTGTGACGTTGTGACGTTGTGACGTTGTGACGCTGTGACGTTGTGACGCTGTGACGTTGTGACGATCGTCCGGCGAGCGCGGGTGCGGTGGGCTGCGCACCGCGGGTATGCGCGAAAGTGCTCGCCGAGTGGAGAAGGCGCCACCGGCGCCATCGACGCACACTGCTCAGAACGGTGCCGGTTCGCGATCACCGGG